>NZ_CEYEMI010000011.1:54234-64310 GCF_982810325.1 Paraperlucidibaca sp. | reverse complement strand
GAACAGCTGAAATACAACGCCAAGCGAGCTTCTGGCTATCGAGAGCAGGCGCTGAAGCTCTTTCCCCATATTTGTGGTCGCTGTGCACGAGAGTTCTCTGGCAAGAATCTACCGGAGTTAACCGTGCATCATGTCGATCACAACCATGATAACAATCCGCCGGACGGCAGTAATTGGGAACTCTTGTGCCTCTATTGCCACGATGAGGAGCACTCGAAATTCGAAAATCTCGTGCGTTATGGCAGTAGAAAAGAAAGCGAGAGGGCTCCAGCAACCCATAATCCCTTTGCAGATTTAAAGGAACAAATGGATAAGAAGAAATAGCGCTTTAGTACATTCTTATCAGCAATATACAAGCCAGCTAACAAGGCCATCATTACAGCGGCCTGCTGGCCATTACGGCTGATGATAATAGGCTCATGGTGTCGGTCGGCTTAAGTCAGGCGCTATGTGCCATAGTATTGAGAGTAGGGAGTAAAGAATGGAGTTCTTAGCCGAGAAGATTATTAGATGCCCGTACTGTGATGAGTCTCTCGATGTGCTCATAGATCCCCAAGAAATTGGTCAACAATATGTTGAGGATTGCCAAGTATGTTGCAAGCCAATCACGTTCCACATAACTTCAGATTCGGCTGGCAACGTTGTTGTTTCGGTGCACGATGAAAATGAAACTTATTAGTGAGCACATAACAAGGTGTTGGTGCAGTGGGCTCGCTGAGATGGACGGCTGATGAGAATTCAAAATCTTCTAGGTATAGAGCTTCCAATCATTCAAGCGCCTATGGCGGGTGTGCAAGGCAGTGCGTTAGCAATCGCCGTATCCGGTGCTGGTGGGCTGGGCTCGCTCCCTTGCGGCATGCTCAGCCTTGAAGCCATGCGCAAGGAGCTGGCGGCTATAAAAGCGCATACCAACCGCCCCTTCAACGTTAATTTCTTTTGCCATACACAGCCCGAGCCAAATAGTGAGCAGGAGGCGGCTTGGAGGGCGGCGCTGTCGCCTTATTACGAAGAGTATGGGATAGACCTAGGCGCTATCGCTGGGGGAGCCGGACGTTTGCCTTTTAGCGCTGAAGCCGCCGACGTTCTGGCGGAATTTGAGCCTGCCGTTGTAAGTTTCCACTACGGCTTGCCCGAGCAAGGTTTGTTGGACCGCGTGCGGAAGTGGGGTGCGAAGATACTATCTACGGCGACAACGGTAGATGAAGCTCGCTGGCTGGAGGCGCAAGGAGTCGACGCCATTATCGCGCAAGGTTTAGAGGCTGGGGGCCACCGTGGGATTTTCCTCTCGGAAGATCTAAGCACACAGCTTGGAACCTTCGCGTTGCTCCCGCAAATTGTTCAGGCAGTGAATATTCCAGTGATCGCCGCAGGAGGCATCGCCGACGCAAACGGCGTTGCGGCTGCTATGTCTTTAGGTGCTGCAGGAGTGCAAGTAGGCACGGCTTATATGCTGTGCCCAGAAGCCACTACGAGTGCAGTTCACCGAGCTGCCATCAAGAGCGACTCGGCGATATTTACCGCCCTTACCAATGTGTTCTCTGGGCGACCGGCTCGTGGCATTGTCAATCGCCTGATGAAAGAGCTTGGGCCTATGAGCTCAGTGCCTCCCGCTTTTCCACTGGCCTCGGCTGCATTGGCCCCACTGCGTGCGGAAGCTGAGCGCTTGGGGACGGGAGATTTTTCGCCGTTATGGGCAGGCCAAAATGTAAGCGGCTGCAAAGAAGTCCCGGCAGCTGAACTAACCTTGGAGCTTGCTGAGGGCGCTAAAGAGGTGCTTTAGCCAGTTGCTTTAGACAGTGAATGGCAAACTGGTGCTTGAGCAGTGGTAGCAAGCCATCTTAAGTAAACGAGATCTTCTCGCCACCCTGCTCCACCACCACCCGCGTCAACAGCTCCTGCAAGGTCTCACCTGTAGATTGGCAAAACCACACATCATCCTGCCGACCCAAATGAAAACCACCTGATCGCGCCGCCACCCAAATCTCCAGAGTGGCCACCTGGCGATTAATGATGATCTTGCTGCCGTTTTCCGCCGTCAGTGTGAGAATGCCCGAGCTCATCTCAAAGTCGAGCTCGGTGTCGGCGTCTTCAACTTGCTGCTCTATGCTTAGTAAAGTGGCTTCGGCAAGGGCGTTAAATTCTGACTCATTCATGGCGATCTCGATGCAATAGGTGGGCTTGGGTAAATGCGTGTGCTACCGCATAATAGCGCACTCTAAATTGGCTACGAGATGATTGCCATGATTCGCATCGTGATGTTGCTCGCCGTGAGCCTCGGCGCCGCTCTGCTTAGCGCCTGCGGCCAGAAAGGCCCGTTGTATTTTCCACCTGCCAATGCCGAGCCTTATAAAGCGCCCGAGCGTAGTGCGCCGCCAGAGTTTCCTGAGCTTGAAAAAAAGCCAGCGTCCAGCGAGCAAACTGATGCGCCAAGTAGCGACGACCAGCCGGCCTCTTAACTGACTTTATTGTAGGATTTTGCATGACCTCGCTTTCCCTGATCGATGGCACACGCCACCTCGAAGCCATCGCCCTAGAATGCTTAGCGGAGCGTTTCGGCACGCCGCTGTATGTCTATTCACGCGCTGCGCTCACGGCCAACTACCAAGCCTTCGATGAGGCGTTTGCCGAAGTCGAACATCAGGTCTGTTTTGCCGTTAAAGCCAACTCCAATATTGCTGTGCTCAATGTCTTGGCACGCCTTGGCGCGGGCTTCGACATTGTTTCTGGCGGCGAGCTTGAGCGTGTTATTGCTGCCGGTGGCGAGCCTAGTAAAATCGTGTTCTCCGGCTTGGGTAAAACCGAAGTGGAAATTCAGCGCGCCTTAGAGCTGGGCATTGCCTGCTTTAATGTTGAGTCCGAAGCTGAGCTTGATCGCATCAATGCGGTTGCTGCGCGCTTGAAAGTGAAGGCGCCGATTAGCCTGCGCGTGAACCCCGATGTCGATGCGCAAACGCATCCGTACATTTCTACCGGCTTGAAAGAAAACAAATTTGGTGTGGCCATTGAGCGCGCACCAGAAGTCTATCGCCGCGCGATTGCACTCGGGCATTTAGACGCCGTTGGCATCGATTGCCATATTGGTTCGCAGCTCACCAGCACAGCGCCATTTTCCGATGCGCTCGATCGCGTGTTAGCGATGATTGATCAGCTCGCCGACGAAGGCATCACGCTATCGCATATCGATATCGGCGGCGGTTTGGGCGTGCGTTACAAAGATGAGACACCGCCGACACCGGCTGAATATGCCGCTGCACTATTGCCGCGCTTAAAAGCTCGCGGCCTGAAGGTGTATATGGAGCCCGGCCGTGCGATTGCTGCCAACGCCGGTGTGCTGCTAACGCGAGTGGAGTTTGTGAAGCCCACTGAGCATAAGCATTTTGCTATTGTCGATGCCGCCATGAACGACTTGATTCGCCCGGCGCTGTATCAAGCATGGATGGATATTGTGCCGGTAACGCCGCGCACGGAAGTCACCAGCCAGCGCTACGATGTCGTTGGTGCTGTCTGTGAGACAGGCGACTTCTTGGGCAAGGACCGCGATTTAAGCATTACCGCAGGCGATTTATTGGCCGTAACGGGCGCTGGCGCTTATGGTTTTGTCATGAGCTCGAACTACAACACCCGTGGCCGTGCTGCTGAAATCATTGTCGATGGTGATCAAGCTTGGCAAGTTCGCCGCCGCGAGACCACCGCCGATCTCTTAGCCCTTGAATCGTTGCTGCCCTAACAACACAATAGAGCCGTTCGCGAGTCGCTAGGCCATGCAGGCCGCTAGACTCGCCCAAGCTTAGGAGCCCGCACATGCGTCTGGAATTTACCAAGATGCACGGTCTCGGCAACGACTTTCTGATGCTGGACTTGGTATCGCAACGCGCCCGTCTCGATGCGCAGTTTATCCGCCGCTTAGCCGACCGCAACACCGGCGTCGGCTTCGATCAGCTGCTCATTGTTGAGGCGCCAACACGCCCCGATGTTGACTTCCGCTACCGTATTTTCAATGCCGATGGCTCTGAAGTGTCGCAGTGCGGCAATGGCGCACGCTGCTTTGCCCGCTTCGTGCGCGACCGCCGCCTCACCCGCAAAGACCAACTCTCGGTGGAAACTGCCAGCGGCGTTATCCAGCTCGACATTACCGCCAATGGCTGGGTCACCGTTGATATGGGCGCACCTATACTCGCGCCTGCTGCCATTCCCTTTAAAGCCGATATGGAAGCACTGGACTACGACTTAGTGCTGCCTGATCGCACGCTGCGCATTGCCGCCGTGAGCATGGGTAACCCGCACTCAGTCTTACGTGTGGAGTCGGTAGCGAATGCACCCGTGGCCGAGGTTGGGCCATTGATTGAAGCCCACAAAAACTTCCCAGAGCGCGTCAATGCCGGCTTTATGGAAGTTGTGCATCGCGGCCATATCCGACTACGTGTGTATGAGCGTGGCACTGGCGAAACGCAAGCGTGTGGCACCGGGGCTTGCGCTGCCGTGGTCGCTGGCATTCGCTGGGGTCTACTCGACTCCACCGTGCGCGTAAGCCTGCCCGGTGGCGAGCTGACTATTTCATGGGCCGGTGGCGAGACCTCGGTGATGATGACTGGGCCCACGGCGCGCGTGTTCGATGGCGTACTGCGCATTGGTGAGGGCACGGCGTGAGCTCGTCATTGAGCACTCGCTTAAATGATGCTGAAGTCGCGGCATGGCTTGCCAAGCATCCTGAGTTTTTCGAGCACCATCCTGAGCTGCTGGCCACGTTGCATATTCGCCATGAGCATCAAGGCCGCGCGGTGTCACTCATTGAGCGTCAAGTCACGCAGCTACGCCGCCATAACGATGAACTCAGCGAGCGCCTGGAAGAAATGATTCAGGCGGCCAGCCATAACGACGCACTGTTTGAGCAACTCAGCAATGTGCTCTTGCGCGTAGTCGGCAGTGCCAGCATCGCGCAAATGGGCACGCGCTTATTTAACGAATTACGCGAGCCCTTCCACTGCCAGCAAGTGACCATGTTGCTGCTACAAGAGCAGGCACCAATGCCGTGGCGTGCGGTATCCGTGAGCGCATTTGATAAACGCCTGCCTGGTCTTTTAGCTGGCCGCCGCGCCTTAGCGGGCAAATGGCGTCGAGATGAGTTTCGCTTCTTATTTGGCGACGATGGCCTGAACTTAAGCTCGGCAGCCATCATTCCGCTCTGTGCCGGCGAGCAAGTCGTTGGCGTCTTAAACTTAGGCTCAACCGAAGCCAGCCACTTTCGCTCAAGCATGGATACGATGTTTATCTCGCACTTGGGCGATGTCGTTGGCGAGCTGCTCGGGCGCTTTTTACGCCACCCAAATAGTCTCGACTTAGCATGAGCTTCGCAGAGGATATCGCTGCCTTTTTGAGCTACTTAAACAGCCAGCGCCTCGCCTCGCCACACACTACCAAAGCCTACGCGCGCGACCTGAATGCCCTTGTTGAGTTTTTTGCCAATCACGGTGTCAGCAACTGGCGCGACTTCACACGGCCGCTGCTAGAAGCGTGGATAGGCGAATGCCGCGATCGCGACCTGAGCACGCGCAGCATTGCTCGCCAGCTCTCAGCGGTGCGGCGCTTCTATGATCATCTCTCGCGCACGCAAGAGGTGGGCGAACATCCAACGCGTGGCTATCAGATGAAGCAACGCGGCGTTGCCCTGCCGCAAGTGCTCGATGTTGACCACATTCAGCAACTACTCGATGCCCCGCCTCCTAGTGAGGAAAAGACCTTAATTTTGTGGCATCGAGACAAGGCCATGCTTGAGCTTTTTTATTCCTCCGGTCTGCGTTTAGCCGAGCTATCGCAACTCAAACTTAGTGACATCGATTTAAGTGCCGGCCTAGTCACCGTAGTCGGCAAAGGTCGAAAGGTGCGCGTGTTGCCAGTGGGGAAAATGGCACGCGAAGCTATCTTGACGTGGTTAGGTACGCGGCCAAAGTTTGTTCGCGTTGGTACCGAGAGCTGGTTGTTTTTGAGTCAGCGCGGCGACCGCTTAACCGAGCGCAGTATTCAGGCGCGCTTAGTGCATCAGGCCAAACGCGTCGGCCTCGATAGGCGCTTATATCCGCATTTGTTGAGGCATTCTTTTGCCTCGCATCTGCTAGAGTCCAGCCACGACTTGCGCGCGGTGCAAGAGCTGCTCGGTCATAGCGATATTCGCGCCACTCAAATCTACACACACCTAGATTTTCAGCACTTGGCGGCAGTCTACGACCAAGCCCATCCGCGCGCAAAAACCAAACCCTAAAGCGCATATGGCGCGGGAGTACGCATGACCCCGATTCGCCTGATTACCTTCGATCTCGACAACACGCTTTGGGATGTGGAGCCGGTGATTGTTCGCGCCGATGCCGCCATGCACAACTGGCTTGCACAAGCGCATCCCGAATGGAAAGCGCTCGCACACGCCGACTTTTTAGCGTGTCGACGCGAGGCATGGGAGCTGTTTGTCGAGCAGCGCCATAATATGACTGCACTGCGCATTACGACGTTAGAAATTGCACTGGCCCAATGCGGCATTAGCGATGAGCAAGCGCAGCTCTCAGCGCGCGCGGCATTTGCGGTTTTTTATGCTGAACGCAATAACATCACGCTGTTTGATGATGCCATCGAGATGCTGCAAACCTTGGCGAATCGTTACGACTTACACGCAATTAGCAATGGCAATGCCGACATTACAAAAATGCCAATTGCTCCGTATTTTCGGGCGAATTTTTCGGCTGAAAGTGTCGGTGCAGCTAAGCCCGATCCAGCGCCGTTTTTAGCGGCACTGAAATACGCCGGCGTTAGTCCAAGCGGAGCAGTGCATGTTGGCGATCATCCCGAGCAAGATGTGGCGGCGGCGCAAGCGGTGGGCATGCGCGCGATTTGGTTTAATCCGCAGCGCGCAGCATGGCCATTGGCTGGCAAACCAGATGCCGAAGTACATGCGTTAGCGGACTTGGCGGAAGCAATTACTTCGCTTAATTAAGGCTACACTGATGGTGGCCTACTTGGCCGAAAACTATGTTCAATCTAGCGCTCTGCTAGATTGGCATTTTACTCGCAGGCTAGTGCCGCTCGCGCTCAGCCATCGGCGCCATGTGTAACGTGATATCGCACTCTGGCAGTACAGCACGCACCGCATCTTCGACCTCATCACAGAGCGTATGCGCCTCACCAACACTAAGCTGTCCTGGCACCAATAAGTTGCCATCAACAAAACGTCGACGACCAGACTTTCGCGTTCGCAGCGCACTAACCTCAGTACCAGCGGGCAATGTTTTTGCTAATGCTTCATCTAGCTTGCGCAACTCATTCGCCGGCAAAGCCTCGTCCATCAGGCCCGCTAAAGCTGGTGCTAACACACGCAGACCGGTGAGAAATAAATGCACTGAAACTGCTAAGGCTAATATTGGATCTAGCCAGGCCTGCGAAGGCAAAAGCCAGATCACCGCCAAGCCAGCAACAATAGCGACCGAAGTCCAAACATCAGAAAGTAGGTGCTCGGCATCGGCGCGCAGCACAAGACTATCTTCCTCACGTGCGACACGAAATAGCTTCCACGCTGTAGCCCCGTTTAGTGCCGAAGCGAGCACGGTGATAAGCAAGCCAAAACTCATCTGCGTTAATGGTGCTGGACTCTGTAGACGCCCCCAGGCGGCAGCAGCGATGCCAACAGCAGCCACGATAATTAACAAGCCCTCGGCTGCTGCTGCAAAATACTCTGCTTTATCATGGCCAAATGGATGCTCTGCATCTGCTGGCTGCGCGGCGATCGTGAGCACATAAAGCGCAAAGCCGGCAGCAGCGAGATTAACTAATGACTCTAGCGCATCAGACAGAATGCTTATCGAGCCAGTCAGCGACCACGCCCACGTTTTTAGCGCCATCGTTGCCAAGGCCGTGATGATAGACAGCACGGCCATTTTTTGTAGCCGCGAGAGTCTTAGTGGCACTTTAGCGTTTACAGAGTGGCTCACCCGTGAGCGCCCGAGTCGGCCTCAGGTGGCACTTCGTTTATGCGTCCACCGGATGCTAAAAAGCGCTCCATTTCGGCCTCTAATTCGCGACGTAGCGATTCTTTTGCCGATGGGCTTAAGCTTTCCGCCTCGCTCACCTCATTGCGTTTGCGCGCAGCGACTTCGGGGTCTACATCGACCTCGGGCGCCTCAGTGGCATCATTGTCATCGTTAGCTATGTCGTCTTCATCGTAGTCATAATCGTTATCGGCCATGGCCAGTTCTCCACCTGCTATACAAGATGTGATGCTGCAACGACTGAAGGCATTTGACCAGTGCTGTTGCGTAAATAATGAGCCATTAATCTTAAAATTTTTCAGCATGAAAAAAGGGAGCCCGTAGGCTCCCTCTTTAATCAACTAAGCGCACTGCAAGCTTAGTTCACTTTACCGCGAGTAAACTCAGGGTAAGCTTCCAAACCGCACTCAGCTGTATCGACACCGTTGTACTCTTCTTCTTCTGTTACGCGCAGCCCGAAGACTACTTTGATCAAGCCCCAAACAATCAGGCTAGCGAAGAATACCCAAGCGAAGATGGCAGCAATACCGGTCAACTGAGCAACCAGAGTTGCATCCGGGTTGCTGATGCACACAGCCAAGAGGCCCCAGATACCGACCACACCATGCACCGACAGCGCACCCACTGGATCATCGATTTTCAGTTTATCGAAGGCCAAGATGGAGAACACTACTAGTACACCACCCACAGCACCGATCAACGTTGCAAGACCAGCACTTGGCGTTAATGGTTCAGCGGTGATCGCTACCAGACCAGCCAAGGCACCGTTCAGAGCCATGGTTAAGTCAGCTTTACCGAACAGTAATCGGGCCAAGAGCAGAGCAGCAACCAAACCACCAGCAGCTGCCATATTGGTGTTAACGAAGATGGCAGCAACCGCGTTGGCATCATCGAAGGTCGACATTTTTAACTGCGAGCCGCCATTAAAGCCGAACCAACCTAACCACAGAACCAGCGTACCAAGTGCTGCAAGCGGCATGTTGGCACCAGGAATTGGGTTGATTTGACCATTAGGACCGTACTTGCCTTTACGAGCGCCGAGCAACAGTACGCCAGCCAGAGCAGCAGCAGCACCTGCCATGTGAACGACACCAGAGCCTGCAAAGTCTAGGAAGCCAGCTGTATTCAACCAGCCTGAACCCCATTTCCAATAGCCTTGTACAGGATAGATGAAGCCTGTCATCACGACAGCAAAGCCTAAGAATGCCCATAGCTTCATACGCTCAGCTACGACACCGGAAACAATCGACATACAGGTCGCGACGAACACGACTTGGAAGAAGAAGTCCGACATCACCGAGTAGTAAGGAGCATCTTCACCAACCATGGCATCGGCAGTGTTTTCAGCGCCAATCATAAAACTGAGTGATGGCATCCAGCCTGCTTCAGCACTGCCGTACATGATTTGGTAGCCGACCAGCATGTACATGATGCAAGCAATGGCATACAGCGCCACGTTTTTAGTGAGAATTTCAGCGGTATTCTTGGCGCGAACGAGGCCAGACTCCAGCATCGTGAAGCCAGCCGCCATCCACATCACCAAGGCGCCACACATGAGAAAATAAAACGTATCAAACGCATATTTTAGTTCAGTAAGTTCAGTCACGAGACTTCTCCTAGCTTAATCTTAGATGGCATCGACGCCGGACTCGCCGGTGCGGATACGAATGACCTGCTCTAGCGCCGTGACAAAAATTTTGCCGTCACCGATTTTTCCGGTGTTGGCCGCATTGGTAATAGCTTCGATAACTTGATCGACTTGCTCGTCGCCAATGGCGATATCAATTTTCACTTTGGGCAGAAAGTCCACGACGTATTCAGCGCCGCGATACAGTTCGGTATGGCCTTTTTGGCGACCAAAACCCTTCACTTCAGTAACGGTGATGCCCTGCACTCCAATATCTGAGAGCGCTTCGCGAACATCATCGAGCTTGAATGGCTTAATGACAGCAGTGACCAATTTCATGTTGGCGTACTCCATACTTGGGAGATGACTGCCCCGAAGGGCAGTCGAAAAACGATGGGATTAGAAGGATTTTGAGGCGGTGA
>NZ_CEYEMI010000011.1:11881-54134 GCF_982810325.1 Paraperlucidibaca sp. | reverse complement strand
CCAGAAGTAGTAATTTCAGCGTGAGCCATTGCGCCGACAGTCATTAAAGAAGCAGCGATAACAGCATGTGATAATTTGGTCAGTTTCATGGTCAAACTCCATTCACTCTATTTAGGATGACTCGCGGTATTGATTCCACGATGTGCACGATAAACATTGCAGCTGCCGTGCCAACTTCACAAAACACATCTCAACGCGCTTAGTTTGCACCGCCAAAGCGGCATAAATACTGAGGTCGTAGCCACTAAATAGGCATAAACACTTGCCATATCTACCACTTCGTGGCTAGCACCAAATTGGTGCAATGATGTGGCTACTCCTATTAGTTGCACCGCTGCGCATCAAAATGATGCATAGCGGTGCGCTCGTCAGCACACCTAGCCATGCAGTAAACTCCGACACATTAGGAGATAGACCCATGGCACACGAAACCTTAATTAATCGCCTCGGCCAACAGTTTGGCGAGCGCCTGCCGAGCAGCTTGCAGACTGCCCGTAGCGAGCTTGAAGGCACGCTCAAAGGCTTATTGCGCGATGCCCTGTCGCGGATGGACTTGCTCACTCGCGATGAGTTCGATGTCCAGCAAACTTTGCTCGCTCGCACGCGCAGCAAAGTAGACGCACTAGAAGCTCAGCTGCGTGAGCTCGAAGCACAGCTCACCGCCCTCGAAAAAAAATAACGCCCTCGACCTAGCGCTACGGCAATGGCTGAGCCATACCTATTGATAATAGGTATGGAGAGCCGCCATGGCCTTAGCCAGTGTCGACAGCCGCGCCAGCGTTGGCCTGCAATCGCCGGCGGTGCGCATTGAAGTGCATTTATCAGCCGGACTACCGGGCTTAGCGATGGTCGGCATGCCGGAAGCCGGCGTGCGTGAAAGCAAAGATCGCGTGCGCTCAGCCATCATTAATAGTGGCTTCACCTTTCCGCAACAGCGCATCACCATCAACCTTGCGCCGGCTGAGCTGCCAAAAGAAGGCGCACGCTTTGACTTAGCCATAGCACTGGGTATTTTAGCCGCTAGCCAGCAATTACCTGAATCAGCGTTGAATCAGCTCTGCTGTGTTGGTGAGCTAGGCTTATCGGGTGACCTACGTGCGGTGCGCGGTGTCTTGTCTGATAGTTTGGCGTCCTTGCAGGCTGGCCAGCGTTTATTAGTTCCGCAAGCGAATGCATTGGAGGCAAGACTAGTCACGGAGGCACGAGTACTCTCAGCTGGCACATTAAGCTCGGTAGTGGAGTTTTTACGCGGCCAGCAAGATGCGGTCGAGCATGCGTCTCTGCCTGCGGTGATCTCACATGATGCGGTATTTCGTCATGACCTAAGCCAAGTAAAAGGCCAGTTTGGCGCTCGCCGAGCGCTGGAAATAGCTGCCGCTGGTGGCCACTCATTGCTGCTGTATGGGCCGCCTGGCTCAGGTAAAACATTGCTGGCGAGCTGTTTACCGAGCATCTTGCCGCCGCTGAACTGCGAGCGACAGCTGCAAGTCACAGCACTGCATTCACTGATAAATCATCCGCGCGAACTTTCTAGCCAGCCGCCTTTTCGTGCGCCGCATCACAGTGCAACACGGCCAGCGCTGATCGGTGGTGGCTCCGGCATACCGCGCCCCGGCGAGATTTCATTAGCTCATGCTGGCGTTTTATTTCTCGATGAGTTGCCAGAGTTTGACCGCCATGTGCTGGAGTCATTGCGCGAGCCACTAGAGTCCGGCGAGGTATGGATTGCTCGCGCCAAACATCAGCTCTGCTATCCCGCTCAGTTTCAGCTGATCGCCGCGATGAACCCCTGCCCTTGCGGCCATAAAGGCGCTAAACCCGACATCTGCCGCTGCACACCGGAGCAGACGGCGCGCTACGCTGGGCGCATATCTGGGCCATTGCTCGATCGGCTGGATTTATCTATTCGTGTTGATGCGGTGCCACTGACATTGCTTCGGGCCAATAGTGCGCCGAGTGAGTGCAGTGCGGTGGTGCGTAAGCGTGTGATGACGGCTAGAGCACGGCAAGCGGCGCGCCAAGGTGATGTGTTAAATGCGAACTTGCCGGCAGCGGGACTGCAGACGCAACTAGACGTGAAAGCGAATGAGTTTTTGCAAAGCGTTGGCGAGCGGATGGCGCTGTCGGCGCGGGCGTATCATCGCGTATTGCGCGTGGCGCGAACGATTGCCGACCTAGAGGCAGCTGATGTGGTGAGTGCGGCGATAGTGGCCGAAGCACTGACCTATCGTCAGCGCCCGACCTAAGCGCTACCGGCTTAATAATGATTTATATAGCCTGCATGCCTGCTTCAGTGCCAGCGGAAAAACTCAGTCTCATCGGCTAAATAGCTACGAGACAGAACCATTTTATGAATCTCGCTAGCGCCGTCGACCAAACGCGCTTGGCGAGCGTAGCGATACACCCATTCCACCAACGTGTCTTTCGAATAGCCCTGTGCACCCAAGAGCTGAATGGCAGTATCGGCGGCCTTATGTAATGTATCTGCGACATGCACTTTTGCCATCGATACTTCTTTGCGAGCAAAGTCGCCTTGATCAAGCATCCAGGCAGCATTCATCGTGAGCAACCGACCGATATGAATGTCCATGGCGGCAGCGCCGAGCATCCATTGCACACCCTCATGCTCGGCCAAGGTAATGCCGAAGCTTTGGCGCTGGCGGATATATGCGCCGGCAATTTCTAAGCAACGTTTGCTCAACCCAAGCCAGCGCATGCAATGCGTTAAGCGCGCTGGCCCCAAACGTATTTGCGTGACTTTGAGGCCATCGCCTACTTCCAATAAGCGCTGCTCGTCCGGAATCATCAGGCCGTCAAACACCAGCTCACAATGGCCGCCGTGCTCCTCGGGGCCCATGATGGCAATGCGCCGCTCAATGCGCCAACCAGGCGAGTCGGCATCGAATAAAAATGCAGTCAGACCTTTGCGCTCATCATCGCTGGTGCGGGCAATCAAGATGAATGTCTGCGCACCCTCAGCACCTGTGATAAACCATTTACGGCCAGTAATACGCCACTGATCACCAATTTTTTCAGCCTTGGTATAAGTCAGAGATGGATCAGAGCCACAGCCTTTCGGCTCGGTCATGGCGAAAGCCGAGCGCACTTTGCCATCGATAATTGGCTGCAACCAACGCTGCTTCAGCGCCTCGGTTTTCAGCACTTTATTCAGCACCTGCATATTGCCGTCATCAGGCGGGGCGCAGTTAAACACTACCGGCCCAAATGGCGAACGTGCCGCCTCTTCGTAAATTGCCGCCATGCCCACGTGATTTAAACCACGGCCACCGCGCGATTCGGGCATTTGAAAGGCCCACAATCCAGCGGCCTTGGCCTTAACACGTAAGCCCGCCAGCACGGTCTCGTCGATGTTTTCATGGGCATCCATAAAGCCTTTTTGCGACTCCAACGGCAACAATTCTTGACTGACAAAATCAGCTACTTGCTGGCGTAGCGCCTCGACTTCGGGACTAAGCGTAAAGTCCATTAAAACGTACCGACATAGAAGTCGCGCTGAATGTTTGCCGCTTGCGATGGATCGTTGGCATAGCCATCGAACTCAGTAACGCCAATATGGCGTAGCGCGGTTTCATCGAGCCAGCAGACTTCATTTGCGAAGCGCTCACACTCAGTTAAAAGCGCATAAGCAGCATCAGCCATGATGGCGGGTTTGCGTGCCATGGCTAGGCCTGCCTCACCTGCGGTCATGCCCACTGCGGCGGTAGCAATTAAGGTTGCCGGCCACAATGTACGGACTTGCACACCACGATTAGCGACCTCTTGCTGGAAGCCGAGACTTAACAAAGTCATGGCGTATTTGGTACTCGTATACGGCGCGAAGGCACCCAGCCAGCCCGGGTCCAGGTTTATTGGAGGGCATAGGTTGAGCACCTGACCACCACTTTTAAGCAGGTGCGGCAGGCATTCACGCATGGTAATCATAGGTGCGCGCGAGTTCAGCGCATGCATTAAGTCGTAATGCTTGGTTTGCGTCGCGGCGATCGGCGTCACACCAATAAATCCAGCATTGTTCACCAGCACATCAATGCCACCAAAATGCTCAATTGTTTGCGCTATAGCGGCTACCAGCTGCGCCTCATCACGAGCGTCGACAACTAATGCCAACGCTTGCCCGCCTGCAGCTTTAATCTCCTCAGCCACACTATGCACCGTGCCGGGCAAGCGCGCATGCGGTTGATCGGTCTTTGCTGCGATGACCACATTGGCTCCTTCGCGGGCAAAGCGCAGCGCGATTTCACGTCCAATACCACGGCTTCCACCCGTCATAAACAGCGTTTTTCCCTGCCATGCGCTCATACAGCACCCCTCATCTCAGATGTTTCTAATGTTTGCCACCGCACCGGCAAGCCATCGGCTGGCGTCGGCAATGACGTAAAATTGATCGGCATACGATAGCCCGAGGCGACTGACCAGCGATAGCGCCGCAGCAAATGATAAAGAATGGTCTTCACTTCCATCTCAGCAAAGTGCATGCCGATACATTTATGCGCACCGCCGCCAAACGGCACGTACTGATACGGATGGCCTTTATGCTCGGCACGCTCAGGACTAAAGCGCTCAGGGTCAAATAGCTCGGGATTGCGCCAATACTGTGGCAAATGATGCGTAACTAAAGGGCTGATAATCACATACGTTTTCGCCGGAATATCCATGCCGGCAAAATGGCAGGCCTTCTTTGTTCGTCGCGGTAGCACGTGTACCGGTGAAAGCAGCCGCAATGACTCGAAAAATACCTGCTGCATGAGCGGCAATGCAGCGAGGTCGTCATAGCTCAGCGTGTCTTTGTCTAATGCTTGAGCTTCCTCACGTAGACGCTCCTGCCACTCTGGGTATCGTGCCAAGTAGTAACTCATCGAGCTGAGTGCGATGGTGCTAGTGTCATGCGCAGCCATCATCAAGAAAATCATGTGATTAACGATATCTTGGTCTTGAAAGCCAATGCCGTCCTCATCCTCAGCACTAAGTAGATAGCTGAATAAATCTGGCCCTAAATTGTCACGCTTGGAGGCGATACGCTGGCGAAAAAACTGCTCCAGTTCTTTCCGCGCCTGCAAACCACGATGCCAACGCCCGCCCGGCACAGGGAAGCGCACCAAGGCCGTGCCAGCACGCACGCAATCGACAAAAGCATGGTTAATTCGGTCAGCTTCGGGGCCTAATTGCTCGCCCATAAACACTTGTGTGGCGATATCTAAAGTGAGCTCTTTCAACGCTGGATAGAGCTTAAAACGTTGGCGCGGATGCCAATTCGCGATGCCATTAAGCACCGCTTCATTCATGCCCTCGAGGTAAGCCTCCATGGCCGGACGCTTAAATGCCGCCTGCATAATGCCGCGATGTTGGCGATGCTCCATGCCATCGAGCAGCATGATGCCGCGAGTAAAAAATGGTCCAATAAATGGCGTCCACCCTTCGCCACTGGAAAAGACATTGCCTTCGTTTTTCAGCACAAAGGCGAGCGCATCGGGCCCACTTAAGGCCAATGAACTAATGCCTAATGCCTTACCACGCACCACAGGACCATGGCGTAAATGCATGTCGATGCCGCTGGAGATTGGTCGGAAAAAGAAGTTCAGCGTTTGCCCTAAGATCGGCAAGCCCTTAGCTTCAGGGATGCGCGAAAGCATGTCACGGCGCTCTCGGCGCTCAGCTAGCCAGCTCATTTAGCTGCACTGCGTTGATGTGCCAACTCAGCATCAACAACTCCTGCCGGACGCTGACCAAGACTTTGCTTCATGGCAATTTTTTGTAATTTTCGCCCACGCGCTTGCTGCGCCGCATGCCATCTGGGCCGCAAACGCTGCCCTGTATACAGCACAGTGCGTGGCAACAATGTCAGTAAGGGAAACCACGGTTTGATATTACTAGGCAATCCAAGCTGCTGCATTTGCTCAGCGGTCAAAAAATAGCGGCTAATGCTTAAATGAATTTGATAGGCCACTTTGCGACGTAGATTCTCCTGCGTTAAAAAATGCCGCTCCAATGGCTCTTTCGATAAGGCCAGGCCCAGCTCACGACTCGTCCAGTCTGGCGGGCTCTGCGTCATCAAGGCCGCGTGCAATAACACCGCACCATCACGTTCGTTAAAGCGCAGCCACCGTGCATCGACACCCATCAGCCAGCAGGCGTAACTCCACAGCATCATCACCCCGCGAGATTCACGAGGCGTTGCCTGCACACCAAGCTTGCGCAGGCCACCGAGCATGACCACGCTAAAGCCCAAATAGGTCGCCGCCATATCGATCTGATTTAACGGCAGACCCCAGACCGAATGATCCCAGTCAGCGCGCTTATCGAGCTGGCGGCGCACCACGGCGTGCACCATGCGTACTTGCAGTGTGGTGGCGAAGCCGGGGCCAAAGCGGCGCAGGCCATCTGGCTCAGTGCAATCCATCCACCATTTGCCAGTTTCGCCCACGCGCTGCGCCGTGCCTCGCGTTAGCGCACCGGTCATTACTAAAGCTTGGTTAAAGCCCGATAATAAATAGCCGCCCATCAGCGCTAAGTCACGCATGACTTGCAATGCCGTTAGGCCTGCGCCGTGAATAAAACCCATGCCCTCGTTGAGCAAGTCCCAATCTAGCCATTCCGGCTCGGCTTCGAGCACCGCAAAAAACACGCGTAATGGCTCGGGACAATCAGCAATACTATCGACGCCTTTAGCAATGGCTTGCGCAAAAAGCTTACGCGCCGGCCCCATGCCATAACTCAACATCCAGTCCAGCAATGCATCCATGGCTGGATCACCAGCCTGCAAATCCGCCACGGCGGCATCAAATTCAGGGCGTGTGGGCGCTAATTGGCGGCCTAGCATCATGCGCAACAAGAGCGGCGTTGGCCGCTGCGTTTTAGCAAAGGGACGAACGCGGCTCGGTACGGTATTCGGCGCAGATGGTATCGACATGGCCTAACTCGCCTATTGGAAGTTCTCAACCATAATGCGAAGTCTTATTCGCATTCAATTCGCATTTCAATGAGCTCTCGCAAGCACAAATAAAAACGCTGAATATTGGGCCACATAGGCTCTAAATATACAGTGGCGATGGATCAGACATGAGAGGTTGTCAATTTGTTGCGACCGTGTATATTTAAAGCATTACCGACAAATGGTGAGTTAGCCATGACATCCCAAGCAAAGATCCTCAACCAGGTTAATCGCCCAACACCACGGCGCATGGACTTCGTCTTCGACGACAGTATTCCTATGGATTGGTTTGGCGGCAGCCCATTCAAAACCATGGTACTCACAGCGCTGTCGGCAACGTTCCCCGAGGGCGAGCGATTTTTTGTCGACTCCGTGCGTCACTATCAAAAGCGCGTTAGCCCCGATCTAGCCAAGCAAGTCAGCGGCTTTATTGGCCAAGAAGCCCACCATGGCCGCGAACACACCGCTTTTAACGCATTCATGGGTCGCAAAGGCTTACCAATGGCTGAGATCGACGAGTTCGTGGAAAAAGGCATGAGGTTTATGCGCCGCAAGCTTTCACCCGAGCGTCAGCTGGCGATGACCTGTGCGCTGGAGCATTTCACCGCAATTCTCGCCGAGCTGGCGCTAGAAAACCCTGAGTTTTTCGGCCCTATGGATGAGCGTGTAAAGCCACTCTGGTACTGGCATGCCATTGAAGAAAGCGAACATAAAGCCGTCGCCTTTGATGTCTTCCAAGAACAAGTTGGCAGCTACTGGATTCGTAGCTCACAAATGGTGATCAACTCCATCGAGTTCGCCTTCTTCTCTAGCTTTCACACCTATCAACTTCTCAAAGCTCGGGGCATTCAGCGCGACTGGAAAATGCATCGCGAAGGCCTGAAAGAGCTATTCGTTAAGCCCGGTTGGTTACGCAAAATGGGCAAAGCCTATTTGGCTTACTACAAGCCCAGCTTTCACCCCTGGCAGCGCGACACCACAAAAGCCATGAACCATTGGAAAGCTGTTTACGGCATCGAATGATATCGGCCACTTATGCTAATCAGCCTCGCAGCCACTTTCGACAGCAAAGCGTAGAATAAGCAGCCCCAGCCCACTACACTATCGCCCCGCCGCCCAGCTGCTCGGAAGTGTGTGTGAATCAGCTTAATCCTCGTCAACGCGAAGCCGTTTTAGCCATCTCCGGCCCCGTGTTGGTGCTCGCCGGCGCCGGCTCTGGCAAAACCTCGGTGATCACGCAAAAAATCGCCTACTTGATCAATGAGTGCGGAATCTCGGCGAGCAAAATTTTAGCGGTGACCTTCACCAATAAAGCCGCACGTGAGATGAAAGAACGCGCTGGCAAATTGGTCAGCGGCCCTATCGCACGCGGCCTCACCGTGTCGACCTTTCACACCCTCGGCCTGACCATGATCAAGCGCTCGCCCGAGCAGTTTGGCCTGAAAAAGAATTTCTCAATATTTGACGCTGAAGACTCAAACACGCTGCTCGGCGAATTGCTGCATAAAGAAAATGCCAGCGACAAAATCAAGCTGGTGCGCAGCATCATCTCGAGTTTTAAAAATGATTTGGTGACGCCGGCCGAAGCGGTTAGCCGCGCCGAAAGCGAAGGCGATCTTTTTGCCGCCATGGTTTATGAATCTTACGAGCGCCATTTACGCGCCTACAACGCCGTCGATTTTGATGACTTAATTGTTCGCCCCACACTGGCTTTGCGCGACAACGATGCTTTGCGCGAGCAATGGCAGAACAAAGTGCATTACCTCTTAGTCGATGAATATCAAGACACCAACTCTGCTCAGTATTTGATGGTCAAGCTCTTGGTCGGCAGCCGCGCTTGCTTCACCGCCGTCGGCGACGATGACCAATCGATTTACGCTTGGCGTGGCGCACGGCCAGAAAACTTGGCGGATTTGGCAAATGATTATCCTGCGCTAAAAGTCATTATGCTCGAGCAGAACTACCGCTCGACCAGTCGCATTTTAAAGGCCGCCAACGCCGTCATTGCCAACAACCCACATACGTTTGTGAAGAACCTGTGGAGCCAGCACGGCATGGGCGCAAACATCCGCGTGGTGCAATGCCCCACAGAAGATGCCGAAGCCGAGAAAGTGGTGACTGAGCTGCTCAATCATAAGGTCATGCAGCGCTGCGAATTTCGCGATTATGCCGTGCTCTATCGCGGCAATTTTCAAGCGCGCGTGATGGAAACCAAGCTGCGCGAGTTCCAGATTCCTTACAAAATTTCCGGCGGCCAATCGTTTTTTGCGCGCTCAGAAATCAAAGATGTAATGGCGTATTTGCGTCTGATCATTAACCCCGAAGATGACAACGCATTTTTGCGCATCGTTAATACGCCAAAGCGCGAAATCGGCCCATCCACGCTGGAGAAGCTCGGCAGCTACTCACAGCAGCGCGAATGCCCGATGTTATTGGCCTGCGATGAGCTTGGCCTTGGCCTGCATGTCGGCGACCGTGCATTGACCCGCCTACAAGAGTTCTCGGCGTGGATAGGCAGCACCGCGCGCGCCATCATTGGCGGAAATGAACCGCTCAATGACATCAAACAAATGCTCTTGGACATCGACTACAACGATTATTTACTGGAGCAATCGGCCACACCGCAAGCGGCCGAGCGCCGCATGGAGTCGGTGAATAGTTTCTTGAGTTCGGTGCAGCGGCTTTGGGAAAAAGCCGAAGATGAAGAAGACCGCGATATCGAAGCGGTAATTCGCAAATTGGTTTTGCTCGATCTTTTAGAGCAGCAAGCTGAGGAAGATGACAGTGACAAAGTCCAGCTGATGACGCTACACGCGGCTAAAGGCTTGGAGTTTCCGCATGTGTTTTTAATCGGCCTAGAGGAAGACTTGCTGCCGCATCGGAACAGTATTGAGGCCGACACTGTCGAAGAAGAGCGGCGCTTGATGTATGTCGGCATCACTCGCGCCAAGCAAACGCTAACGCTGACTTACTCTGCTAAGCGCAAATCGGCTGGCGAAATGATGGCCACCACACCTAGCCGCTTTCTCGATGAGCTGCCAGCTGACGATCTCGACTGGGAAGGTAAAAGCAGTGGCCGCAGCACCGAGCAAAAGCAGGCTATTGGTCGCGCGCATTTGACTAATTTGCGAGACTTATTGGGTTAGCGCCGCTGCAGGTAGCCGCGGCTTAAGCGGCACGACAACACGCATCAGTGCCGCTTAAGCAAACTCCAGCCACAAAAAAGCCGCCTCGATGGGCGGCTTTTTCATTGCAGCGTAAGCTTATTTAGACTTGGCAATCATCACGTCAACTGCCGCAATGATCTCGTCATCGGAGCAAGTACCACAACCGCCTTTCGGTGGCATGCTGCGAATACCTTCAATGCCGTGCTTGTGCAGAGTTGCTGCGCCTTGGGCAATACGTGGACCCCACTGGCCTTTATTGCCAATCACTGGCGCACCCATCAGGCCAGCGCTATGGCAGGCGGCACAGACAGCAGTAACAACTTCATCGCCAGAGCGTGGGCCGCTCGCAGCAGCAGGAGCAGCGGCAACAGCAGCAGCGCATGGGTCACCCTCATAACAAACCTTGCCCGCCATATTGATGCGCTCAATAGTCGCGCGCTCACTAAACAAGCCACGCTCACCTAGAGGGTATTCGGAAATATCTTTGGTCGATTTCGCTTGTGCTGCCATCGACAACACCAAACCAACGCTAGCCAGCATCAATGCAATTTTTTTCACGTCAACCTCACTTGGGCAAAGCGGCAGGCCATCAGCGCTGCCGAAACGGGAAAAGTATACCCGCATTCATTGTGCGCCAAAAGCCTTTGCTGCTCTGCCGCACAAGTGCAGGACATAACTTAGTAGGTGTAATTCATGCCAAGCGTCAGTTCATACTGGCGCATATCGAGGGCAATTTCTTGGTCACCATCATCTATTCCCGCATTAATTAAACCACCCTGGAGTAGCTGCACATTGCTCAACGGATTGCGACCACGTACTGGCTTAGCATCGGCATACATCATGCTTAAATCGTAACCCCAGCGTGGTGTCGCCTGCCAGTTCACACCCAGTGTGTAATGCTGCTCCACTACGCCTGGCGCCAGCATATTTAATGTTACTTCGCTAGATGGAATGGGTTGAGAGTCAGGCTGGCTGTAGCCCGCACGCCATTTCCAGTCACCTTGCGTGTATTGATAACCAAACTTATAAATGCTCATGTCTTGCCAGCCAAAGCCAGGGCCCGTGTCGGCGCCAAGGCAGGATGGACTGGATTGGCTAGAACCTGCCAGCCTTGGCAGAGCGCAACCGCTAACAAAGGCCTGCGGGTTAAGCGGTCGACCAACAGAAGCCACCTCATTGAATGAAATATGCTGATAATCGAGCAGGAATCGATGCGCAGGTAATGGCTGCCAAGCCAGCCCAAGATTCCAAGTTGTCGGAATATCGAAATCGCCCTGCTCAGCAAACAAGCCGGCGTATTCCTTAAATTTCGTCATGTGGATACGCGACTGCCAAGACGCACCAAAATCTAAACCCGGTGCAATGGTAGCAAGCATGCCGATACGCCCACCGCCGCCATAGGAAAAGCTGGTGCCGTTATCAGTAACTTTATCGGGCTCATTAGAAAATGCGGCAAATGCCTGTAGACCCTTGGCCTCAAATCGCTGCACAGCAAAGATAGGTGAGATGCCAAAAGATAGGCGTTCATTTACGTTAATGGCTAGCGTAGGCACAACAAACAGTTGAATCAAATCAACTGATGCAGTGCCATTGCCATTACCGCAAAAGCCCAGTAGATCAGGGTTGTTCGCAAGTGCTGCACCACCGCCAAAGGCACCCTGGCAACGACTACTAACAACGCTATTTCCTACATTAGCTATTGGGTTGCCTAGGCCATTAAGCAGTGAACCGACCAAGCCAGCATTATTTCCAACCGCGGTGTTTACACCAAAAAAGGTGGCATTGCTTTCACTCTGCTTATACACCGTGTTCAGACCACCGTTGCCATAGAGCGCAAAGCCTGCCGACAAGGTTTCGTTAATTGGCGCAGCAAAGGCAAAACCAGGGATAGCAAAAATATTGTGACTACTTTTCACTGTGCCAGCATCGGTAGCGAAAATGCCAAGACCATTAGCATTTGGCTCGGTAGCCTCAAATTGCCGGCGCGGCACAAACAAGCTGAGGTTGGCATCCCAACGCATGCTTTTAATGCGGCCAATGCCGGCGGGATTAATGGTTGCGATTAAGGCGTCATCGCTAGTTGCCGTACCAGCACCACCCTGCGCGCGCTGCGAAGCGCTATAACCGTGAGCAAAATAGCCATTAGTAGCAAATGCAGCCGTGCTGACTAAGCTCAGTGCGAGCGCCATAACTCGTTTCATCTGGTGTTTCCCTCAGCGACTAAAAGACGCGTGAATTCATAATGTCGCGGATGATTAGCAATTTTCTTATCCTTGTAAAAGACTTTGATGCCATGAGCTAATAAGTAAACGCTATAAGAGTGCGGAATCACGCGCACCAGCGTGGACGCATTCAGCAGCAATCGTTATGATGCGCAGCCTTAAGTCAGCAGGCTTAAGGCTTATTGCTATCTACGCGCCCGTAGCTCAGCTGGATAGAGTATCGGTTTCCGAAACCGGTGGTCGTGGGTTCGAATCCCGCCGGGCGCACCATTCCCCCTGCTAGCGGTGGAGTATTTTCATGGATTCTCTGCTGCTTATTCCTAGCTGCCTATTCCTCGGATTTTTAGTCGCACGCTTTGCCTCGCCGCCAAAAGATATGGCGCCGGCATTGAACTGGTGGGTGATTCAAATCGCGCTGCCAGCCATCGTGCTCGAGCTAATTCCACGCCTAAGCTTCAATATCGATCTATGGTATTTGGTCATCTCGCAATGGCTGGTGTTTATTGGCGCGGCTATTGTGTTTCAGCTAATTGGTAGCTGGCTAGGATGGTCGCGCGCCCGCATCGGCGCACTGATCTTGGTCTGCGGGCTTGGCAATACCTCATTCATTGGCTACCCCATGCTCGAGGCCCTGCGCGGCCGCGAAGGTTTGGCTTTCGGCGTGGTTGCCGACCAACTTGGCTGCTTTATCATGCTCAGTGTCGGTGGCGTCTTGGTTACTGCTGTTTATGGCGGAGCTTCTACTAGCGCCTCCGCCGTTGCGAAAAAAATCCTGCTATTTCCAGCATTTATTGCACTGATCATCGGGCTTATTGTTGGGCAACTAGGTGGATGGCCAGATCAAATCGATAGCATCTTGTCGCGTATTGGCGCCACGCTCACGCCACTAGCACTATTTTCTGTTGGCCTTCGCTTACGGCTATCGCTACATAAATACCAGCTCATGCCGGTCATGATAGGTCTAAGCTGGAAGTTGCTGCTTGCGCCCTTAGCCATACTCGGCCTCGGTAGCGCCTTCGCCGTTTCGGCCAATGTGCTCAGCATTGCGGTGTTACAGGCGGCCATGGCGCCGATGATCTCCGCCGCAATTCTTGCCGACCAAAATGATCTAGAACCAGACCTCGCCAATGCCATTCTCGGCATCGGCATTGTGATGTCATTATTCACCGTCACTGCCTGGCATTTACTGCTGCCGTAAGCGCTCAAAACATCCATGTTATTGCCTTAACCATACATCGATTAGACAAATACGACCGTTTAGCGCGAATTCCTGCCACTCATCGAGAGTGGGTTTGTCTAACTTGCCAAGCGTTTACTTAGTGACCAGTATTTCCCGACTTGTGTCAGGATTACAAAATCATGCAAAAAATAACAAGAAACAAACTAGCGCCACTCTTCCTTGTTGGCACCTCACTTGCGCTTGCCGCTTGCGGTGGTAGCTCTAGCAATAGCAGCTCAGCGAATGGCATCAGCGCACGCGAAACCGGCCAATCAAATATTTCCGAGCCCGACTGCACGACCGACGAGTGCATGAAAAATGGCGGCTTCACTAAGCCATTTGTTGAGCCGTTTGGCCCTAGCAGCATGAAGGCCATGGCCCGCGAAGTGGCAGACGAAGAAGCCGCAGAGGCCAGCGCAAACCCACTAGACATGCTCGACGGCCTGCTCGATTCCATGGGCCTGCTAACGTCGAAAGGCAACCTGAAAAACCCATTAAAAATGGTTCCGCAGGACGATCGCTGCATTCGCAATGCCGATGGTCGCCCAACTGAATGCAAACCAGCTGCTGGCTCCGTTGCTCTGCTTGAGGATGGTCGCGTGCTTTATTTCAACGCGCTTGAAGGCACAGAAGACGCCGAGTTCTCGATCTTCTTCGAAGCAGGCGCGGTTGTCACCAATGACCAAACACGTGTGATGAGCCTCCGCGGCCGCAAGGCCGGCTGGATGCAGCCAACGCCAGTTGATGGTGGCGCCAACCCTGACGGTGCGAAATCGACCGTGATTTTGCCCGGCGGCCTAACTGACACAGCAGGAAAACGAAACAATAATGACGGCGCGCTATTTTGCGCAGACTTAGAAATGCTGGCGGATGGCCGCATCATGGCTGTTGGCGGCACTGACTATTATTTTGAACCCGGCATAGATGGCCCAATCGCGCTTGGCCTATCAGAACTCGAAGGCATTAAAAATGCGCGTATTTTTGACCCTGCTGATAATAGCTGGTCGAAAACAGGCGATATGAAAAATGGTCGCTGGTACCCGTCGCTAACTACTCTAGCCAATGGCAATGTCTTTGTTACTTCTGGCGTTACTAAGCTGATCAAACCGGTATATCCAGAAAACCCCTTAACCTCAGGCCGCAATGTCACAGAGTCTGAAACTTACGATTTTGGCTGCGGCACTTGGTCAAGCAACGGCGGTGGCGGCGAACGCTCATTACCGCTGTATCCACGCCAACATTTATTACCTAATGGCCACGTGCTCTATAACGCCGGCGGCCAAGCCTTCAACCCATTCGGCCAGTCCTACGACCAAGCCCTGTGGAATATTGTCGCTGCCTATAGCCCCGACACTAATAAGTGGACCGACCTCGGCTACGCAGGCCTGCCATTACAGTTCAATAAAGCAGGCCTAGATAGAATCGGCTCGGCACTTAACGTCACCAACCCAGATGCCGCCGCCGATATTCAATCGACGCTCACTGGCTTGCTCGGCAGCATTTTAGAAGATCCAATGTCTGCACTTAGCCCACTCACCGATGCACTCAGCGGCGACCCGTCCGGCACACTGATGAACGCTATTGGCTCAGGCTTCCGTGGCTCCACGTTCTCCATCCAGATGCCGTTAAAGCCCAACGAGCAAGGCCGTTATGATCACGCTGAGTTCCTCACTGGCGGCGGCGTGCTCGGCTTGATCACAGTGGGCAGCCCAGGCTCCTACTTCCCGACTAATTTATCGCGCATCGACCGCATCAATATCGCTGAAGACGACAGCATGGAGTATGTCTCGCGCATTACCGGCAATATGACCACACCACGTTGGTATGGCACTGGTGTGCTACTGCCAACGGGAAAAGTCATGGTGTTTTCTGGCGCTGACCGTGACGAAGTTGTATTGCCCGGCTTAGGCGGCCCGATCAAAAAATCAGAGATGTTCGATCCAGCAACAGAAACATGGACCGAGATGGCAATCGCGCACAATCCACGCACCTACCACAACACCGCCATGCTGCTGCCCGATGGTCGCATCTTGATCGGTGGCCACTCACCCATTAACACCGCATACGCTTTCTCGATCAATATCCCTGGCCTATCACCCAACGACGGCCGCGACCCCAGCTTCGAGATCTATAGCCCGCCTTATGTCTTCGGCCCACGCCCAAGCATTACTAGCGCGCCAGCCCGTGCCACACACGGAGACAACTTAAACATTGGTGTCGCGAATGCTGACAATATTGTCGATGTGGTTTTGGTCAAACGCACCACGCTCACACACATTGTCGATGGCGATCAGCGCACCGTGTCACTGCCCTTCACGCGTTCAGGCAACACGCTCAATGCACGTATGCCTATACAAAAAGCAGTAACTCCAGCTGGTGCCTATATGCTCTTTGTCATCACAGAAAATGCCAAAGGCGAGCGCATCCCGTCGGAGTCGACTTCATTGCGCGTGACCACCCCTGAAACCACTAACCCTGTCTGCACAGCGCAGCCGGTGGTTGCGCAACGATGATCAATACTCGCTACTCAATGCGGCCGGGCTTACGCCTGGCCGCTGTTGTTTTAACTAGCCTTATAAGCTCCACCGCATGGTCACACGCTGCTCATAACGAAGACAGGCGCGCCAGCATTGACCCTCTGCCGAATGCGCTAAAAGGTGTCACTGTGCAGCTGGTCGAAACACTGGGCGCGCAACTGGTGATAGACAATAAAACCGCTAAGCCTTTGGTGATTTTAGCTAACGATGGCAAGCCATTTTTACGCGTCAGTAGCGCAGGTGTGGATGCCAATGTCCGCCATCAGACCTGGCTCGATAGCTACTTGCCTGGCGGCCTGCCGCATCGCAAAACCATCGATGGCGAAGGCGATAAACCCGACTGGCGCATGGTGCGCAAAACCTCGCATTGGGGTTGGTTCGATGAGCGCCTGAAAGTCGAAAACGCCAAGGGCGATAGCTGGCGTATTCCCGTACGTTATGGCGATGTCGATGCCGTCATCAGCGGTAAATTTGTTGCGGCATTGGCTAATGGACTGTGGCAATCAAGCTGGCAGAGTGCGCCAAAATTGCCCAAAGGCGTGTCGATATTACTCATCCCCGGCCAGCCTTTTGGCCTGATGCTGAGCAATAGCAGCCGGCAGACGGTGGAGGTTTTAGATGATCAAAAGCAGCCATTTCTGCGCTTAAATGCCAAAGGAACGTTCGCCAATACACATAGCGCGCTATGGCAAGAGACCGCCGCGCAGTCATCGCTACGGCAAGCGCAAGCTCAGGCCTGGCAAAAGATATCGGCCACGCCGCGTTATACCTGGGTGGAGCCGCGCACATTGCCTGCCGCTGGAGCGGCAACGAAAGCTGTGCAACGCTGGAATATCACGCTACTCATAGATGGCAAAGCCACTGTGCTAAATGGCCAAAGTCGATGGGTGAAAGCGCCGAAACGTGATACCGCGCCAACTACGACGCAGTATCAATGACGTAGGGCTGCTAGCCTTGCTGCAGCAACTGCACCACCAAAGGCTCAAGCTTAGTAAGGCCATAACGGCGGCCTTCTAGCAGCGCCTCATCATGGCTCATGCCTTTGAGCCATGCCGCGCGCAAGGCAAACAAAGCACCAACGCGATTTCCGCTCATGCAATGCACCAACACCGGCGTCTCACCGACGCTGGCCAGCAGCGCATCGAGCGCCTCGGCATTACTACGATTTAAGTCATGACCACCAACTATCGGCAGATGCACGTAATACAGGCCAAGTTCAGCGGCCATTGCGGCCTCATCGAAACCACCGTGCTCATGCTCAGGCAACATATCGATGATATGCGTGAAGCCCAAGGCCGCAACTTCGCTCAGCGACTCCGGTGAGACAAACCCGCCAACATATTCGTTAGGAGCAATGTGCAGCAGGTTTGGAATGCTCAGCGAGCTTGTGTCCATGGGCATAGCAATACTCTCGTTGGTAACTATTAGCGTTTGAGCATCAGGCGGTCATGTAGCCACATGCCCGCCAGCAACATGACGCAGAAAAATAAAATGTCGCCCTGACCGGTGCCAATATTGACCAGAGCTGGGCCTGGGCAAAGGCCAGATAAGCCCCAGCCGATGCCAAAGAGCATGGCACCGATAACTAGTTTGCTATCGATGATATTGATGCTGGGCCAGCTGAAGCTTGCGGCAAATAAGGGCTTAGGCATTTTCCGCAGCAGCGCAAAAGCCGGCACGGTGATGGCAACTGCGCCACCCATCACGAAAGCCAATGTGGCATCCCAATTACCGGCTAAATCGAGGAAGTCTTGCACTTTGTACGGGTCGGACATGCCGGAATAAAGCAGGCCCCAGCCGAACACCGCACCCGCTAATAACGCCATGATGATGCCCATCTTATGCACCTCCGTGACGCAAAAAGTAGACGGTGATGAAGCCGCTGAGCATGAAAACTATCACGGCAGTTAATGAGCGCATGGAGCGTCGTGCCAATCCGCACACGCCATGACCTGAGGTGCAACCACTGCCGAGACGTGTGCCAAAACCAACCAATACGCCAGCGATGCCGAGCAGCAGATAATTACCTTCAGTGGGCAAGCTTACTGCCGGTGCCATGAGCACACCAACGCCAATAAGGCCGAGCAGAAATGCCAGACGCCAAGCCCGCTCATCATTCGGAATACGCTGTAATAAGCTGCCAGCAATGCCGCTAATGCCGGCAATTCGGCCGATGCCAAGCATCAGCACGACCGACGCAAAACCAATCGCCATACCGCCAATTAAGCCCGCTTGGAAACTCTCAGGGATAGCCATGCCATGACACTCAATAGTTTATGTTTTTGTATTATGTCTGGCGATGATGGGTTTGTACACCATCGACTGTTCCTAATAACAAAACATCAGCAGGACGCGCAGCAAAAAGTCCGTTGGTAACAACGCCGGTAAGGTTATTCAAGCGCTGCTCAAGCTCGACTGGATCGCTAATGTGCAGGCCGTAAGTGTCTAAAATGACGTTGCCGTTATCGGTGACAAAACCGGTGCGATAGACCGGGCTGCCACCCATTTTCACCAACTCGCGAGCAATCATAGAGCGCGCCATCGGGATCACTTCTATTGGCAATGGAAATGTGCCCAAAGTGGTAACCAACTTACTGGAGTCGGCGATGCAGATAAATTTATCGGCCAATGCCGCGACAATTTTCTCGCGCGTTAAAGCGCCGCCGCCGCCCTTGATCATGGCCAAGGCCGGAGTGATTTCATCAGCGCCATCGACATAAATACTGATGCGGTCGACCTGATTTAAATCCACCACTTCTATGCCAATAGCCTGCAGACGCTCACGGGTGGATTCACTGCTCGCGACCGCCGCTTTCACGTGGCCTTTGACACTGGCCAGCGCATCAATAAAGGCATTGGCAGTAGAGCCAGTGCCAACACCAAGTATTTCACCCGGCTGCACATAGGCAATGGCGGCCTCGGCAACAGCGCGTTTTAGGGCATCGGCAGATAAAACAGCGGGCATAGCAAACTCCACGGGCATCACGAGCAGGGATAATGTCGCGTAGTATACTCACTGCCATTGCTTAAGAGTTATCCGACCATGCTCGATGCCGTCGTCAAACGCATTTTACAGGCTCGCGTCTATGACGTAGCTATTGAAAGCCCACTCGATGAAGCGGCCCTGCTTTCGAAGCGCCTAAAAAATCGTGTGCTAATAAAACGCGAAGATTTACAGCCAGTGTTTTCCTTCAAGCTGCGCGGCGCTTACAACAAAATTCGCCTGCTGCCAGAGGCTGATCGTGCTCGTGGCGTGATTTGCGCATCGGCGGGAAATCATGCCCAAGGCGTGGCCTTGGCGACTAAAAAGCTCGGCATCAAAGGCGTGATTGTCATGCCGCAAACCACGCCCGACATCAAAGTGAATGCCGTGCGTGCGCTGGGTGCTCAGGCTGTGTTGCATGGCGACAACTACGATGAAGCCTTTGCCTACGCTCAAGAGCTGATGAATGAGAAGGGCTATACCTTCGTTCATCCCTTCGATGACCCTGACACTATTGCCGGTCAAGGCACGGTGGCGATGGAAATCTTGCGCCAGCACAGCGGCGAAATCGATGCGGTATTTATTCCCTGCGGCGGTGGCGGCCTGATGGCTGGCATGGCGGCGTATATCAAACATGTGCGACCAGAAATCCGTGTTATCGCGGTTGAGGCCGAAGACTCTGCCTGCTTAGCTGCTGCCATGAAGGCCGGCAAGCGCGTGGTGCTGCCGCACGTCGGTCTATTTGCCGATGGCGTTGCCGTCAAGCAAATCGGCAAATACACATTCGAGATTGCTCAGCACTGTGTCGATGAAGTCATCACCTGCAATACCGATGAAATTTGCGCGGCCATCAAGGATATTTTCGATGAGTGCCGCTCGATTGCTGAGCCAGCGGGCGCACTCGCCATCGCCGGCCTGAAAAAATATGTGCAGCGCGAAGGCGTGACACAGCAGACCTTGGTGGCAGTTAACTCTGGCGCCAATATGAACTTTGATCGCCTGCGCCATATTGCCGAGCGCACCGAATTAGGCGAAGGCCGCGAGGCCGTGATGGCAGTGACCATTCCCGAAAAAGCCGGTGCTTTCAAAGCCTTCTGCCTAGCTATTGGCAAACGTAATATCACCGAATTCAACTATCGCTATGCCAGTGCTACCGCCGCGCATGTCTTCGTGGGTGTGTCGCTCAAGCCCGGGCTCGATGCGCGCTTGGAACTAGTTAGTAGTCTGCAAAAGAAAGGCTACGAAGTACTGGATTTATCTGACGATGAAACCGCGAAATTGCATACGCGGCATTTGGTCGGTGGCCATGCTGGTCTCAGCGATGAGCGCTTATTCCGCTTCGAATTTCCTGAACGCCCCGGTGCGCTCATGGCATTTCTAAGCGAGCTAGGCACGCAATGGAATATTTCATTATTTCATTACCGCAACCATGGCGCCGCTTATGGCCGCGTCTTGATTGGCTTGCAGCTAGGCGACAAGCCATTGAAAGATTTGATCAAATCGCTAGATTCAGTAGGCTATCCCTACGCCGATGAAAGCGCCAACCCAGCTTATCAGCTATTCTTTCGCTAGCGCCTCGGGCTCATCAGGGCCCGCACCTTTCGTCTGTAGCTGATGGTGTAAATAACCAATCAGCTCAGGCGGAATCAGCACCGCAATACGCTCATCTTTCATTTCTGGGCAGTTATAGATTAGCCGCTCAACAAAGCTGTCATTGACCACATAGCCTGCCGGCGCCAGCAATATTCCGCGCGGGGTATTCACCGCCTCTAGCAACACCATGCCTTCACGCAACATATCTGGCGTGAGCTTCAGCTGGCGCGAAATATCTGATTGCGGCCCAAGCTCCTCATGCAGCGCCTGCAATATTCGGCCATCATCGCCGTAGACCTCAGCCAGCATAGCCATGGCCTCTCTCGTCGGCAAACCCGATGCCTCAAGCCGTACATAAGCCTGCACCACGCGAATCACATGGGCTTGATCGGCTAAGCTAAACGACGACAATCGCTTCTTATGCGCCAAGCTCGGCTCAATCGCACAAATCAATTCCAACACTGGCTCAATACGCGGAATATTGGCCAGCAAATCCCAAGTACGCTGGTGCGCCGAAGCAAGATCACGCTGCTCAGCCTGACTCAGTTTCAAGCCACGCATAACCTTTTCCTGCAATGACACCGGCAGGCTGACCATGCACAGATTCACTAGCATGGCCGCCATCGAACTCGCCCAAGACGCTTCCAACTGCAATCGCGTACTCACGCCCTGAACTAAATCAGCAATACGCCGAGCCTGACCAAAGCTAGCTGGGCTAGCCATCGCCAAGGCTTCAACTAGCGCCTGCATACAACCCTTAACTGTTTTCTCTAGCAGCTCTTTTTCAGCAGTCACCAAACGGTATTGCGCTAAAGCATCGTTCACCGCGAGATGAATTTCGTCGCGCGGGCAAGGCTTATTGAGGAAGCGAAAAATATGGCCTTGATTGACTGCGCGCATGGCGGCATCGATATCGCTATAGCCAGTTAAAAGCATGCGTGTGGCCAATGGGCTGCGCTGGCGGCATTGCGCCAAAACTGCATCGCCGGTCATGCCTGGCATGCGCATATCGCAAATAATCACCGCCAGCCGCGGCAAGTCAGCAAGCAGTGCCAGTGCCGCCTCACCACTTTCAGCGAGATGCACTTCGCCTAGCTGGCGTAGCGACAACCTCAGGCCTTGTAGCACCTGCACATCGTCATCAATACATAGGATTTGAGGCAGCTCCGCACTCATGTCGACACGCCCTGTATGGGTAGCTCAATGATAAAGCTGGCGCCCTGCGGCACAGCAGGCTCACACCACAGCTTACCTTTATGTTGATCAACAATAAGCGCTCGGCTAATAGGCAGGCCTTGGCCTGTACCTTGACCAACAGCTTTGGTGGTGAAAAATGGGTCAAAAATTCGATGCCGCAGCGACTCTTCTACGCCGCTGCCATTATCACTCACCACCAAGCGAATATGACCTTCATGCTGACTCAAAACGATGGTGATTTGGCCTGGCTGACCTGAGTCTATCTGCATATTCAGGCGACTATCGATGGCATGGCAGGCATTGGTGAGTAAGTTAATCAGAACCTGCACTATATGATCGCGACGACAGATCACGGCAGGCACATCCTGCAGCTCAAGAACCACTTTGGCGACCTGACCCACCTCATGTGCAGAAAGCGTAATAGCTTCCTGCACTAGTACAGCCATATTCTCAGGGTTCGCGGTCTCGCTGATGTGAGTGAAACTGCGCATGCTGCGAGTAATGTCGCGTACTCGAGACACGCCCTCTTGGCTGCGTTTCAGCGCCGCCGGCAGATTCTCACGAATAAATGTCGAGTCGATACGCTGCAGCAACTCATTCATTGCGGGTGACTTGCTCGTCTCTTGCACAGCTAGCGCCAAAACATCCAATAACTCACTGCAGGCTTCATCAATAAAGCTTAGGTTATCGCCTAAATACTGCAGCGGCGTATTGATCTCATGGGCAATCCCGGCCGCCAAACTGCCCATAGCCTCTAACTTGTGAGCTTGACGCTGCAAGAGCTCAGTTCGGTGATATTCCCGAAGATCGACGCCAATAAGCACGTATTGCACGCGATCTTGCGTATCTTTCTCTTGGGCAATAGACAGCAGGACCGGCACTGGCTGGCCATCATAGCCACGAAATTGCGCCTCAACGGTAATCTCGGCATCTTGCGAGTCAATGACTTGCGACAGCAGTGCTTTCGCGTCCGGCAAAAACTCAGCCAATGGTCGTCCGAGCAATGCCACCGACTGCATATCGAGCAAGCGCCCTGCCTGTTCGTTGGCATGCTGAATGTATAAGTCAGAGGTAATAACCAACCACAAGCCAGGCACAGGGCTTTTTAGACCACCTACGCGAGCCGCGGCTTGGTTGAGTGAAACTTCAGGCGCGTGTTCGGCAATATCGTCGAGCGCGCGCTCAAACAGCGCTACCTGCTGTTGCAGGAGCGCGTGGGCGAGCTCGTCTTCCGACAAGGCATTGAGCAGTGAAGAGTCCGACATGAGGGCTCTCGTGGCGAATTAAGAAGTAACTCTATATCGGCACGAGAGCGTGTTTCTTTAGCGAGAGCGATGGCCGCTAGCTAGGAGGCCGGGGCCTTTCTTGCTATCAGCTGCCCTCACTCTATCGATTAACTAGATCGGTAACACGCGCGCAAACACGGCCTTCAAATACTCAGTTTCAGGAATCGCTGGGTGAATCGGGTGGTCAGCGCCCTGATGACTGTGATGAACAATCTGCGCTTGGCGATCGATATGACGCGAGCTGGCGCGAATCACATCCACCAGTTCGTTACGACCCAAATGCATCGAGCAAGATGCGCTAATCAGCAGACCGTCGCGATTAAGCAGGCGCATGGCCAGCTCATTGATGCGGCGATAAGCCTGCAGGCCGGCTTTATGATCTTTGCGACGGGTAATAAAGGCTGGCGGATCGATAATGACGACATCGAAGCGCTCGCCTTCTTGCTTAAGCGCTGTCAGTGCGTCGAAGGCATCGCCTTGCAAAGTCTGCACGCGCGACTCAACACCGTTGAGTGCGGCATTGCGCATAAGTTGATCTAAGGCTTTTTCCGAGCCATCAACGCAATGCACTTCAGCGGCACCAAAGGCCGCGGCCTGCACGCCCCATCCGCCCAAATACGAGAACACGTCGAGCACACGCTTGCCTTCGACCAAGCCTTTTAAGCGCGCACGGGCATCGCGGTGGTCATAGAACCAGCCGGTTTTTTGGCCTTCACGCACCAAGGCTTCAAAGGCAACACCATTTTCGCGCAAAGGTACGCGATCAGGCACTTCGCCGTAAGCGACTTCGACATAGGAATCTAGGCCTTCAACGACGCGCATTTTGCCGTCATTTTTGAACAAGACGCCGCTGGGCTTGAAGACTTTCACGATGGCATCGACAAGTTCCGACTTCATCCGTTCCATGCCGGCATTGGAGATTTGCACAACGAAAATATCAGCAAAACGGTCGATGACCACGCCCGGCAAGCCATCGCTATCGCCATAAACCAAACGGTAATACGGCTCGTCGAACCATTGCTCGCGCAGGCTTAGTGCGATTTGCAGGCGATGCACAAATAGCGACGTCGACAAAGGATGTGCGACATCGCGGTTATACAGGCGCGCACAAATCAAGGCATTGGGGTTAACGATAGCCAAGCCTAAAGCCTTGCCTTTGCTATCTTCGACAACAACCTGATCGCCCGGGTTTATTGCTTTCAGCGGCGTTGCGGCAATGTCGACCTCGTTGGAAAAAATCCACACATGGCCTTCGCGCAAACGGCGCTCTTCACTGGTCTTTAAGCGTAAACGGGGCAAATCAGTCATGGTTATCTCAGTAGTTAAGCTTGCGGGCGCCAGACTAAGTCCAGCTCACGCGCGGCGCGCACATCATCAAGACGGCGCACTGGCATGGTATGTGGAGCATTACGCACCATCTCTGGTGTGGTTCGCGCCTCTTCCATGATTTTGATCAAGGCTTCAGCAAAGCCATCGAGCTCATCAGGCGACTCGGTTTCGGTCGGCTCAATGAGGAAGCACTCTGGAATTAGCAGCGGAAAGTAAGTCGTTGGCGCGTGGTAGCCATAGTCAAGCAAACGCTTGGCAATATCCATCGCGCTCACGCCTAACTCTTTGGCTTCTTTTGCAAAGCTGATGATGAACTCGTGCGAGGCACGGCGCTCAGGATAGGCGAGCTGGAAGCCAGCATCGGCCAAGCGCTTCATCAGGTAGTTGGCGTTGAGCGTGGAGTATTCACCAACGCGATGCAGACCTTCGCGGCCAAGCGCATAGGCATAGTAGGCCGCGCGCAGCAGCACGCCGGCGTTGCCCATATACGCCGATAAACGGCCGATGGTGCCGGGGATATCTTTTTCGGTAAGCCAGCGATAGCTACCGTCGTCATTTTTACCGGCAATCGGCGTTGGCATATATGGCAATAAACGTGCACTGACGCCGACTGGACCAGCACCTGGGCCGCCGCCGCCGTGTGGCGTGGCAAAGGTTTTGTGCAAGTTCATGTGCAGCACGTCAAAACCCATATCGCCGGGGCGAACTTTGCCCAAAATGGCATTGAGGTTGGCACCGTCGTAATACAGCAGGCCACCAGCAGTGTGTACGGCTTCGGCAATCTCTTTAATCTGCTGCTCAAACACACCACAAGTCGATGGGTTGGTCATCATCAGGCCTGCGGTTTGCGGGCCAACAGCGGCTTTCAAGGCTTCAAGATCAACGTCGCCATTGGCCAACACAGGAATCTCGCGGACTTTATAGCCGCACATCACGGCCGTTGCGGGGTTAGTGCCGTGTGCCGCTGCAGGGATGAGCATTTCAACGCGCTCAATGTCGTTGCGGGCTTCGTGGTAGGCACGAATCATCGCGACACCAGCAAATTCGCCCTGCGCACCAGCCATAGGCGTTAACGACACGCCTTTCATGCCGGTGACTTCCATCAGCGTTTCTTGCAAGTCATGCAGGCAAGCCAAATAGCCCTGCGAGTGTGACTCAGGCGCGAGTGGGTGGCGCTGCAAAAAGCCCGGCAACATGGCGGCGCGATGAGCACCGCGCGGGTTGTACTTCATCGTGCACGAACCCAGCGGGTAAAACATCGTGTCGATGGAAAAGTTCTTGCGCGATAAGTTGGTGTAATGACGCACCACTTGCAGCTCAGACACTTCCGGCAAAATCGCGCGCGTACGGCGGCGCAGTGACTCAGGAATAGCCGTTAAATCGGCGTGTTGCTGTGGCGCTTGCGAGGTAGCACGGCGGCCAGTTTCACCACGTTCAAAAATCAAAGTCATGGCGATTACTCCGAAGCCAAGGCGGCGCTAAGCGCTGCACGATAACGCGCCAAATCGGCGGCATTTTTCGTCTCCGTGGTACACACCACGATAGCCGAACCCAGTTCCGGATAATCTGCAGTCAAATCGACGCCGGCCAACACACCTTGCTCGGCCATCTTCGCCAAAACAGCTTCTGCGGGCTGATTCAAACGAATGACCTGCTCATGAAACACCGGCGCAGCAAACGCACGAGTAGCGCCAGCGGGCAAATCTGCCGTCAGCGACTGGATGTTTTGATGCGAGGCCAAAGCCACACGCTCCAAACCTTCAGCACCCAACAGGCTTAGGTAAATGGTCGCGGCAGTCATCGCCAAACCTTGGTTGGTGCAGATATTCGATGTCGCTTTGGCGCGGCGGATGTGTTGCTCGCGCGCCTGCAGCGTGAGGGCATAGCCAGGCTTGCCATCGAGATCGACGGTGCGGCCAATGATACGGCCAGGCATTTGGCGGATATGCGCCATTTTGCAGCACATAAAGCCGCAATACGGGCCGCCTGATGACAACGGAATACCAAAAGGCTGGGCTTCACCAACGACGATATCGACGCCAGTAGCGCCCCATTCGCCCGGCGGCGTGAACAAGGCCAGTGCCATCGGGTTCACCACAGCAATAACCAACATGCCCTGCGCCTGCGCCCAGTCGGTGAGCACATGCACGTCTTCCAGCACGCCAAAGAAGTTTGGTTGCGGAATCACTAGCGCGGCAAAATCTTCACCTTCATACGCTGCCAAAGAGGCTGGATCCATACGGCCTTGCGCATGGTCATAGTCGAGCTCGACCAGTTCAATGTCCTGACCTTCAACAATGGCGCGAGCAGCGGCGCGATACATTGGTGACACCGTGCGTGGCATCAAAATGCGGCGTGATTTCGAGCGCTTATTAGCGCGGATGGCCATCAGCACGGCTTCGGCCAGACCAGAAGCGCCGTCGTAGACCGAGGCGTTGCTAGCGTCCATGGCAGTGATGTGCGCCATCATCGATTGGAATTCGTAAATAACTTGCAGCGTGCCTTGCGATGCTTCGGCCTGATACGGCGTGTAGGCGGTCAAAAATTCGCCACGCGATGCCAAGTCCCATACCGCCGCTGGAATATGATGCTCATAGGCGCCAGCGCCCAAGAAGCAGAGCGCGCCAGCATCTTGCTCGCTACGCTCACGCATCATGCGCGTCACGTCCATTTCCGACAGGCCATCAGCAATGCCGGTTAGCGGGCCCGAGCGCAGCGCCTGCGGAATCTCATCAAACAAGGTGTCCAGCGACTCAGCACCTAAGGTGTCGAGCATGCGGCGCACATCACCAGCGGTATGCGGGATAAACGGCATCATTCACTCCAGCAGGCCGGCGTCGGCGCTGCATATTCAATAGCAAAAAGCCCTGAGCAAGCAGGGCCCAATGGTTTAGCGAAGAATCAGTGGTCTTGCTTTGCGGCGTATGCTTCAGCGCTGAGCAGCTCATCTAGCTCAGCGGCATCGCTAATTTTGATTTGATACAACCAGCCGCCAGTGTAGGGCTCGGTATTGACGATTTCTGGTGCATCAACCAAGGCTTCATTGATGGCAATGATTTCGCCCGATACTGGCGCGTAAATATCTGAGGCGGCCTTAACCGACTCCACCACACCGGCTTCTTGGCCAGCGCTGACTACATCGCCTACGGTTGGCAATTCAACGAAAACTAAGTCGCCGAGTGCATCTTGGGCGTGATCGGTGATACCGACGGTAACAACATCACCATCTAAGCGAGCCCATTCGTGGCTAGCGGCGTATTTCAATTCAGCAGGTAATTGGCTCATGGAATCTCTCATGCGGCAGAAGCCGACTCAATAGGTTTTAAAAAAAGCTTAAACGATCGCAGCGCCGCGGCGCACGAACATGGGTTTCACAATACGCACAGGCAATAACTTCCCGCGTACATCGACATGGGCTTGCGTGGCATCTGTCAGGGGAATGCGGGCAAACGCGATGGATTGCTGCAGCGTTGGCGAGAAGGTGCCAGACGTGGTTTCACCATCCGCCACGCCTTCAATTATCACGCGCATATGTGAGCGCAACACGCCCTTACCTTCGAGCACGAGGCCAACAAGCTGATGAGTAACGCCAGCATCACGCTCCGCAACTAGCGCATCTTTGCCAATAAAGTCATGCGCCCAATCAATGCTCCACGCCACACAGGAGCTCAGTGGCGATTCGTTTTCGCTTAGGTCATTACCGTAAAGCGGCATGCCTGCTTCTAGACGCAAAGTATCGCGTGCGCCTAGGCCGCAAGGCGCAACGCCGGCATCGAGCAGCTGTTGCCAAAATGCTTCTGACTGCTCATTGGGCAGCATGATTTCTAGGCCGTCTTCACCGGTGTAGCCGGTACGCGCGACAAACCAGTCATCGCCTAAGTCTACGCCCTGAAACAGGGCGAGCTCGGCAATGCGCTGGGCACGAGCCTCGCCGAGCAGACGCTCAACGGTGGCGCGAGCATTCGGGCCTTGCACGGCAATCATGGCAAGATCGGTGCGCTCTTTTAGGCTGATGCGAAAGCTTGCGGCTTGGCGTTGCATCCACGCGATGTCTTTGTCGTGAGTGCCGCAATTAACGATGACGCGCCAGAGTTCTGGCTGTTCAGGTGTGGGCGCATAGACAATGAGGTCGTCGAGCACGCAGCCAGCATCATTGAGCATGACCGAATAAATGGCCTTGCCCGGCAATTTGAGTTTGGCGACATTATTGGCTAAAAGCTTCTGCAAATACGCCACGGCGTCGGGGCCAGTGAGGTCGATAAAAGTCATGTGTGAGACATCAAACATGCCTTGATCACGGCGCACAGCATGATGCTCATCGATCACCGAGCTATATTGCACGGGCATATCCCAGCCGCCAAAATCTACTAGGCGGGCACCGAGCGCGACATGTGCTTGATACAACGACGTGCGCTGACCCATCACTAACTCCTTGTATTTAGCTGCTAATGAAATAGCGCGTGAAATAACGTGGCGCATTTTACTCGCAGATGGCCTTCGCTGGCCATGAGCTGCGAAAATTCATTTTTTTCAGCAGGCCATTTGGCCTAGCTTGCAGCTGCTGCCTATCTTTTTACGCCCCACGCTTGTGCAATTTCGCATATAATCTGCTCGAACTGCCGCTATCTCTGTGCTAATTCATTGAATTTGCTGTGATCTACTAGCTCAGCTGCGGCTGCCATTCCCCTGTCCTTGAGAGTTGTCATGACACACGTCGCCATAAATGCCCCCGCCTACGTCAAACACGCACGCCTGGTGGCGTGGGTCACTGAAATGGCGGCTCTCTGCAAGCCTGCCGCTATTCATTGGTGCGATGGCACCGACGCCGAATACGATGCTCTCTGCGAATCCTTAGTCGCCGCCGGCAGCTTCAAGCGACTTAATGCCGAAAAACGCCCCAACTCTTATTTAGCCTGGACCGACCCATCCGACGTCGCCCGCGTTGAAGATCGCACCTTCATTTGCTCCGAGAAAAAAGAAGACGCCGGCCCAACCAATAACTGGAAAGCGCCAACTGAAATGCGCGCCATTCTGAACCCATTATTTGATGGCTGTATGGCTGGCCGCACCATGTACGTAGTGCCATTCTCCATGGGCCCATTAGGCTCACCGATTGCCCACATTGGCATTGAGCTTTCCGACAGCGCCTATGTTGCCGTGAATATGCAGAAAATGACCCGCATGGGCCGCCCTGTGTTTGATGTGCTCGGCGCCGATGGCGATTTCGTACCTTGCATGCACACTGTTGGCGCTCCTTTGCAGCCTGGTCAAGCCGACGTAGCTTGGCCATGCAACCCAACTGAAAAATACATTGTGCATTACCCCGAGACTCGCGAAATCTGGTCTTACGGCTCTGGCTACGGCGGCAACGCCCTGCTTGGCAAAAAATGCTTCGCGTTGCGCATCGCCTCCACCATGGGCCGCGACGAAGGCTGGCTAGCCGAGCACATGCTCATCCTTGGCGTGACCAATCCACAAGGCAAAAAATATCACGTGGCCGCTGCTTTCCCATCGGCCTGTGGCAAAACCAACTTCGCCATGCTGATTGCACCAGCAGGCATGCCTGGCTGGGACGTCACCACTATTGGCGACGACATTGCTTGGATCAAACCAGATGCCAAGGGCCAGCTCCGCGCTATCAACCCAGAAGCCGGTTACTTTGGTGTTGCTCCCGGCACCAATATGAAAACCAACCCAAACTGTATGCTGTCGCTGAACAAAGACGTGATTTTCACCAACGTCGCGCTCACCGATGACGGCGATGTTTGGTGGGAAGGTTTGGGCGCCGCTCCAGCGCATTTGGTTGACTGGCAGGGCAATGACTGGACGCCAGATTGCGGCCGCAAAGCTGCGCATCCGAACTCACGCTTCACAGTCTCCGCAATTAACAACCCTGCGCTCGATAGCGAATGGGATAACCCCGATGGCGTTGTTATTGATGCCTTTATTTTCGGTGGTCGTCGCGCCAACACCATGCCGCTCGTGACTGAAGCACGCAACTGGGTTGAGGGCGTTTATATGGCCGCTACCATGGGCTCAGAAACAACGGCTGCTGCGTTTGGCGCTCAAGGCGTTGTCCGCCGCGACCCATTCGCCATGCTGCCATTCGCCGGCTACAACATGAGCGACTACTTCCAACATTGGTTAAACCTTGGTGCCAAGCTTGAAGCCGCCGGCGCTAAGCTGCCGCGCATCTACAAGACCAACTGGTTCCGTAAAGATGCTGACGGTCAGTTCATCTGGCCAGGCTTTGGCGAAAACACGCGCATTCTGAAATGGATGATCGATCGCATCGAAGAAGAAGCTGAAGGCACAGAACATGCCATGGGCATCAGCCCACGCTACCAAGACATTCGCTGGAATGGCCTAGACTTTGCTCAACCGCTATTTGAGCAAGTTATCAGCCTCGACAAAGCGGACTGGGATATCGAAATCAAGCTGCATGAAGAGCTGTTTGAAAAGCTTGCGCACAACTTGCCAAAAGAATTGGTAGAAGCGAAAGATCGCTTGATTGAACGCTTAAAAGCATAAGCTTCGTCACCCCACAGCGGCGCTTTATATCGCTATGGTGTGACGATGTGTTTAAACAAAAAGGCCTGCTAATGCAGGCCTTTTTCATTGCTAAATAAAAGCTTAGCTTGGAGGATCAACTCGCGAACTAATCACCTCGCCTTCTAGCGTACGACCACTCGCGGGCTGCTTTGGGCGGCGATTGGTATAAGTAGGCTCATCTTCCGATTGAGTTGCCGAACCAGCGCTATAGCGCTCTTGTTGAGCACGCTGGCCCTTCGCCCAACGAAACGCCTGCCGCACTTCCGGTTTGCGCCAAGCCATAAAGCCTGCCGCGCCAATGCCGAGCAGCGCCGCAATAGATAACACCAGCCCGGGCAAAAACACGAGCACTGCCACCCAAATTGGCCAGCCCCAAACTTGCACAGCGCCGATGCAGCCTAAAATAGTGGCAACCAATGGAAAATATAGCGAGCCCAGCACAGCGGTAATACCCGCCATTAACGAGCCCCAATGCAGCTCGCCAACCAACCACGCGCTCACTGCAGCAACGCGTAAGATTAATAAAACGATGGCAATGGGATGTAGCGATACGCTGCGCATGGATGCGCTCCGATTTGCTCTAAACCGACTTAGTCTACCGCATTGTCTACAGCGCGCGCTTCACGGCGCTGCAAGTGCACAGGCTGTAATTGCTCGATCTCGTATTGATTGCCTGGGTAGGTACGGTTGAGCGTACTTTTTACCGATTGTGGATAGGCACCAATGGCCCAAACCTTGCGTACTTTGCCAAGCAACTTCAAATTACTGCGCACCATCGTGGCGAAAGCTTTTGATGGACGTTGTTGGCTCACGGCGGCGATGAAGCGATCATCTTCCATCAGGCTATAGACCGACGGATTAACAAGCCCACGCAGCGGCTTAGGCAGCCAGTTTTCCATGATGCGTACGGTCGCAGCGGCTACGCGTGCGGAGGCCGTATTGGGCACCATGTGTTGCTGGCAGTAGGCATCAACAGCAGCATCAAGCTCGGCTTTGGTAGCGGGTAAATTTGTCAGACCCATGCGCTCACCAATACCTATCCAAAAGTTAAACCATGCTTGCTGCTCGTGCGCTGTCATGGCGCGGCGTGCGTAATTAGCCATCCATTCGATGGGGAAATCGATGAAGGTCCAGAGCACAAAATGAAAATCGTCTTGCGGAATGCGGTAATTGCTGTGCGTTTTATTCATGCGTTCTAAGGCACGAGCACCCTCGCCGTGCTCCCAGCCCGTATCCATAAAATGGGCGATGAGTAAGCGCGTGTCGTCATAGCGCTTTTGCCCATGAGCCTCAAACTCACCGGTTTTATCGAGCAGGCTGGCTACTGTGTCGCTGCCGTAAGTGTAAAAAAGTGCGACCTCTAGCGAGCGCGTCAGATCCCATGAAAACTCATAGGCTGTGAGCAAATGAGCAATACGCTGGCAGTCTTTTTTTGCATCTAAACTGGCAATCTCAGCGGCAACAGCGGGATTATTCATAAAACCAAAGCGCTTGCCATACGTCTTCATGGCGCACAGCCCTCTAGTAAGTTTTCGCAATGCACGCGCTGGCCCGATTTAGCCGGATAATCCCGAGCCGATCGTGAATAAAAGCTTAAGCGTTCATTGAAGCTCTGGCTTTGCAAGCGCGCATCGGCGTCAGAAAATCCCGCCTCGCCACTGCGCTTTAGCCAGCGATCTAGCCAAGCCATGCTAAAGAACTCAGCCATCGGCCGACCCCAGCCACCAACACACTTGTTATCGACAACCTCGGGGCACCACGACGTCGCCGGGAATAGCGGAATCAATGACCACTCATAGTGCGTTGAGCCACGAATAGTGAACTCATACACCGGCACACTCGCTGCCTGCCAAGCGCGGAATGGGCCGAGTTTCTCTGCAGGATCAGGAGTTTGCAAGTTGGGCATAGGCGCAAGACCGTACTCACTGTTTTGCCCCATGCTAGGCACGCGCGGCACCACAGGCGGCCGCTCGCTCATGCTTGGAATAAAGCCTCCACCATCAGCGCCTGGCGTAGCCAGACCATCCCATGCAACAACTGCATCGACAGGATTTTCGGCGTCCATGAGGCCGGGCCATGGATCAGCACCCGTGGCTCCGTATGACTGCACAACGCTGACCCCTGTACCACCCAAAGAGTGCCCAACGATGCCTAAGCGGTCTTTATCTTGTACGGCGTATTGTGGGTTGAACGCCGTCACCGCCGAAGGATAGCTAGCTTGGCATGTCGCGTTATGCGGATATGGCTGCTCTGGTGTGGAGCGGAAAAAATCGATGGCATCAACCAAGCCTTCCCAAAATACGGCGGGATTGATATTCGTGCCCTGACCAAATGCCGGTGTTTGCTGGTCAGACCGGCCTTGGCCACGCGGATCAAATGTCATTACCGCGTAACCGCTACGAACCAAGGCTTGCGCCATCCACCAGTAAAGTGGCTCGGGTGCCTGCACAGAGCCATTCTCAATAACTACAGTCGGTAATAGCTTGCCATTGCTGTTAATTGGACGCCAAACACGACCAGACAAACGCGCACAGTCACGATCATAGAAGTCGATCTTCTCTACAACGGCTTCATTTTTATAAAACGGATCGATGTCGGGATAGCGAAACGGGTCGCCTGAGCAAGGCAATGCATACGTTGCACATAAAGGCGTAAACGGCGTATTAAGCGACACACTCATTGGCGGACTAAGCAGCAGTCGGCTCGGGTCGCTGAGGCCACGCGTCATGTAATCAGCGGTGTTGGCTAGCCCTAACTCAAGTAAGCGCTGAACAAAGATAGGATTGCTTAACTCTTCGCGAGGCGCTTCGCTTACTCGTGCAAAGTTCTTTGCCTCACAGGCGGCAAACTCGGCTGATGGTGAAGAGTAGCTGCCACATTTCGGGTCATCGGGCACGCCACCGGCGACATCACCCAAGACACCGCCAACTAATGGAATGGCACTTAGTGCTGCGAGCGGTGAAGTGTCTTCTTTGGCGGCTTCGGGGTTTTGTGTCGCAATAGCGTTTGAATCTGATGAGCCGCCGCAGGCGGCTAGCGCTGCACTGAGCGCCAAAATAACGAATGCTGGGGTGCTACGCATAGCAAACTACTCTTATTATTCTTTGGATCGAACATAAGTTGTATTTATGCAGATTGCAACAGCGTAGCTTGAGCCGTGCTTCTATATTTTAATAGCATTAGCACGGCGACAAGCGCTTCGATATTTCTACTCGGCAGGCACCTCATCAGGCGTGATTTGAACAATCAGCTGCCGCAATGCGACCTGCGCGCCGACACCGGCATTCACTAGCTCCACCGTGCCCGCTACCGGCGCTTGTAGGCGGAATTCCATTTTCATGGCTTCTAGTACTAAAAGCAGCTCACCTTTGGCGACGACTTGGCCGGGAACAACAGAGACCGTCATCACCTTGCCGTCGATAGGCGCCAGAATGCGACCATCGCTGCCCGCTTCAGCACCTTGCTCAGGTTGATACGTCACATCTTCATAGCAAGCGGTGCAGGTCGGCGTGGATAGCCAAAGCTGGCTGCCATTGCGAGCAAAATGCGCCTGCAAGCGGCGACCTTCAGAAACATAGCTCACGCGCGAACCATCGATGCTGAGCAAGCGCACTGAGCGCGCGGCCTCATCTTCCTCTTCTTGCGTGGTGATGATGTCAGTGCGGTATTCGCGATTGGGCAGGCACTCAACTTCGAGCACAGCGGTTTTTTCGCCACGCGCGAGCTTCATCACCAGCGGTGCGGTGTTGGCACTATGCCAGCTCAGTAAACTGGCATCGAGATCGTTGGCTTTTTGCAGCGCCAGTGCATCGCTCTCAACCATCAACGCAGCGGCTAAAGCTTGATGCACATGGTCAGGCTCGCCTAAGGCTTTGATGCGCTCAGCGGGGTATTGGTCAGCAATAAATCCGGTGGTCACGCCCGGGCCTTGAAACTCAGGCTGCGATAACAGCTCGATGAGAAAATCGCGGTTACTCGCCAAACCCAGCAGTGCGGTATCACCAAGCATGGCAATGAGCTTTTGGATGGCTTGCAAGCGCGTTTCGCCCCAAGCCATGAGCTTGCCTTGCAGCGAGTCATAAAATGGCGAGATAACACCACCTTCAATCAGGCAATGATCAGCGCGCAAGCCATCGCCAGAGGGCGTATGCCAGGTTAATACGCGACCAGTTTGCGGCAAGAAACCCGCGGCCGGATCTTCGGCGCACAGACGCACTTCGATGGCGTGACCGTGGCGACGGGCATCAATCTCAGCCTGCGTCATCGGCAGCGGATCGCCATTGGCCACCATGAGCTGCCAGGCCACTAAATCAACGTCATGAATCATTTCGGTGACGGGGTGCTCAACCTGCAAGCGCGTGTTCATCTCAAGAAAATAGAACTCGCCATTGGCCGCGAGCATAAACTCCACCGTGCCCGCGCCGACATAATTCACAGCCTTAGCGGCGGCAACGGCAGCCTCGCCCATACGTGCACGTAACTCGCTGCTAACCGCAGGCGATGGCGCCTCTTCAATAACTTTTTGATTGCGGCGTTGCACTGAGCAATCGCGCTCGCCTAAGTGCACTACCGTGCCGTGGCGATCACCAAAAATCTGGATTTCGACATGGCGAGCATTGAGAACAGCCTTCTCGATAAGCAGCTGGCCATCGCCAAAGGCGTTAGTGGCTTCACTACGCGCCGACTGGATCGCCGCTTTTAATTCCGACTCCTCATGCACCAAACGCATGCCGCGGCCACCGCCACCGGAAGCAGCTTTGACCATCACCGGCAGCCCGACTTTGATGGCCTCAGCCACCAGCAAATCATCTTCTTGGCCAGCGCCTTGATAACCTGGAACGCACGGCACATTGGCGGCAATCATGCGCACTTTCGACGCGCTTTTATTGCCCATGGCTTCGATGGCATCGGGATCTGGCCCGATAAACACAAGGCCAGCATCTTGCACGGCTTGCGCGAAATCGTGGCGCTCCGACAAAAAGCCATAGCCAGGATGAATCGCGCCAGCGCCAGAGGCTTTTGCCGCTTCAATCAATTTCTCAATGGACAAATACGACTCGCCCACCGGGCCAGGACCAATACGCACGGCGGTATCGGCTTCTAGCACATGGCGCGCCTGCGCATCGGCATCGCTATAAACCGCGACTGTTGTGTAGCCTTGGCGGCGGCAGCCACGAATAATGCGTGCGGCAATCTCGCCACGGTTGGCAATTAATACGGTATCAAAGCGGCTCATTGTGCCGTCTCCTGAACATTCTTTTCTGTGATGTCTTGAGTGATAGCGGCTTGCGCCTGCGCCACATCATCGGCCGTAAAGGTATGAGCCCAGTTGGCTTGGCGCTTTTGCAAAAAGGCGCCAATACCCTCCGGCGCCTCCGGGCTGCGCACGCAAGCGGCGAAATGCATCGCGGCGTTATCCAGCACTTCATCGGGGTCAATATGACCGACGCTGAGCAAAATCTCTTTGGTACGCGCATTCGCTGCTGGAGCGCAGCGCAATACTTGATTTAGCGTATCGGCGAGCAAGATATTGAGCGCGGCTTCATCGGCAAATACGTCGTGGACAAGACCGTAGCGCAACGCCGCATCGCCATTAAACTGTGCGCTGGTTAAGCACAAACGGCGCGCTTGCGTGAGCCCAATGCGCTGCACCACAAAGGGCGCGATTTGCGCGGGCGGCAAGCCACGTGATGTCTCTGGCATGCCGAACTTGGTCGCTTGATGTGCAAGGGCAATATCTGACACGCAAGCCAGACCAAAGCCACCGCCCAGCACGCCGCCTTCGAGCACAGTAATCAGTACTTGCGGGATGCGCTCAGCCACGCGCAGCATCTCGCCAAAAGCGCGATTCATGGTCACTACAGGGTCTTTTTCACCGGCGACTACCGGCTTTTGCGCATCGCCAAAAACGCCTTTTAAGTCAGCACCAGCGCAGAAGTGGCCACCGTGACCGCGCATCAGTACCACGCGTAAATCATCGCGGGTCTTTAAGTGCTCAAACAACGCGATAAGCTCGGCAAGCATCTCCACAGTGAGTGCATTTCGTGCATCAGGACGGTTTAGCGTAACGCGCAAAATGCCGGCGCTTTCATCATGGCTAAGATGTAAAAATTGGCAGCTAGGTAACATAAATTTCTCCTTCTCAGCGCCTTAGAAACGGGCAACGCCAAAGCTATTAGGGCGCAACTCACGACGCTGAGACTCGCGGCACACCGACAAGGTCAATGCTAGGGCGCGGCGGCTGTCGCGCGGATCAATAATGCCGTCGTCGAACAGACGCGCAGAGGCTGCAAATGGATGCGAATCTTCGTCAAATTTATTAATGATTTGCATCTCCAGCATTTTCAACATGCCCTCTTCCTGCTCACCAATTTCCTTGCCTTGCTTGATCCATTTTTCACGCGTGATGATCGACATTACTTTTGCAGCTTGCTCGCCACCCATCACGGCCGTGCGCGAATTGGGCCATGCGAAAATGAAGTGAGGGCCAAAGCCGCGACCACACATGCCGTAGTTGCCAGCCCCAAAGCTGCCACCCATCACCAGCGTGATTTGCGGCACGGTGGCATTGGCCACGGCCTGAATCATTTTCGAGCCATGCTTAACAATGCCGCCCTGCTCTGAGGCCGTGCCGACCATATAGCCGGTGGTGTTCATCAGATAAATAATCGGCACATTGGCATGGCAGCAAAGCTGAATAAACTGCCCAGCCTTGGTCGCGCCTGCGGTGGTGATCGGGCCGTTATTGGAAATAATGCCAACCGCATGACCATCAATCACGGCTCGGCCACAGACGGTTTGCTTGTCGTATTCGGACTTAAATTCAAGAAACTCGGAGTCATCAACCAAGCGAGCGATGACTTCGCGGCAATCGAACGGTTTGCGGTAATCGCTAGAGACCACGCCGCAGAGCTCATCGATGTCATAGCGCGGTGCTTTAGCAGCTAAGCGTGGCACATCGGGTTTGTCGGCATTCCAATGCAGGCCACGGACAATTTCCCGCGCAATACGAATACCGTCAGCATCGCTCTCAGCCAAAAATTCTGCCGTCCCAGCTTGTTGGGTGTGCATCTCGGCGCCACCCAAATCTTCGTCGATAGCGATCTCACCAGTCGCCGCCAACAGCAATGGTGGGCCGGCCAAAAATACTTTAGCTTTCTTGCGCACCATCACCACGTAGTCCGACAGACCAGGCATATACGCACCGCCGGCGGTTGACGAGCCATGCACCACAGTGACTTGCGGAATGCCTGCCGCCGACAAACGCGCTTGGTTGGCGAAGGTTTTACCACCCGGGATAAACAGCTCAGCCTGATACATCAGGTTGGCACCGCCAGACTCAATGAGGGAGACCACTGGTAGCTTTTGCTGCAGAGCAATTTCTTGCAAGCGTAAGGTTTTTTGCACGCCAAATGGCGTCATGGTGCCGCCTTTGATGGCGCTGTTTGACGCCACGATCAGGCAGCGCACGCCTTCTACATAACCAATGCCAGCGATGGTATTGCCGCCCGCCAGCGAGCCGTCTTTATCGTCATGCATTTTGTAGCCGCAAAGCGTCGACAATTCCATAAATGGCGAGCCACGATCTAGCAGTAAATGCACACGTTCGCGCGGCAGCATCTGCCCGCGCTTATGGTATTTCGCACGGGCCTTTTCTTCGGTGGCAATCACCGAGCTTTCGACTGCACGTAAGGCATTGATGGCATCAAACATGCCTTCTCGATTGGCCTTGAAGGTGTCGTCTTGCGGGTTAATTCGCGATTCTAAAATAGTCATAAATAATCTCTTCTGTCAGTGCCGCCAGTGCTTTTAAAAAGCGCTCAGCCGCTCACAGGCTCATTGATCGTTGGCAAGCTAGCAGCCAACTCGGCTGGCACGGCAATGTCGTAGTCGAGCAGCATTTGCGCAAAGCATTTGCCCTGCGGATCAGTACGCAATGAGGCGATACCACCGCCACCCAAGGCATGCTTGAGCAGGAAGTTCATGCTGTTGCTAGCCGGCAAATCCCAGCGCGACACGGTGCTATTAGCAGCCAACGTGTGGGTAAAATACTTAGAAACATTAGCCTCGGTGAGCGTCGCACGCAGGTACTTCACATACTCTGGTTTGCGCGCCATGACGCCGATATTGCCGTGATCGCCCTTATCGCCGCTGCGAGCAACCGCTAAGCGAATCAGTGGCACTTTCACAGCGTCTGTCGTGGCAGCCCACACCTCACCAGCGGCTTGTGGCGCGAGCTGGCTCGCATCAAATGGCAGGCCTTCTTCGACCACAATCGGAGTGCGCACGCCTTCAAAATCTACGGTAATAGTGACATCACGCTTCGGCACTTTGCATGACCATAGCTGCACCACCGGCTGCACGCTGGGGCGGCCGCCGAAATATCCGGTAAGGCCAGGCGCCATGCCAGTTGCAGCTTGTGCCAATTCTTTTGAGAACAACACTAAGGCTGCTTTCTCTTTGTGCTTAGCGGCAATTTTCACAATGACTTCACGCGTGGCCAATGCGCCTTCGCGCGCGTTAGCGCCATACATCGACTCAGCACCCAGCAGCTCTACCGATGTTTCGGTGAAAGGACCCCAGCCTTTGCTGGAAAATAGCGCTTCACACTTTTTAATTAATGCGTCAGCAACACGCTGAGCTTTGGCTGGCGCTTCGCGACCACCCATTAAAAAGGTTGAAGTGATGCGATTACCACGTGGCGTAGTACCAGAAACTTTATACGTGTCTGGCGGCGCATAGCCGGTAGCGCCTTCGATCAAGACAGAGTCTTTGCCGACTTGGCTGAGGCGTGCGGTGGTGAAGTCGCAGCGCACATCGGGCAATAAATACGCGCGCGGGTCGCCAATCTCATAAAGCATTTGCTCACCGACGGTGCCGAGCGTGACGGCACCGCCAGTGCCTTCGGGCTTACCGACGAGGAATGAGCCATCTTCGCGTACGTCGACAAAGGGGAAGCCCATGTTTTCGTAGCCATTGGAGACGGTTTGCCAATCAGTAAAGTTGCCGCCAGTGCATTGCGCGCCACATTCGATGATATGACCGGCAAGCGAGCCTTGTGACAATTTGTCGTAGTCGGTGGCAGTCCAGCCGAACTCATACATCATTGGCCCTAGCGTGACCGCGCTGTCGACACCACGACCGGTGATAACGACATCGGCGCCTTGGCGCAGCGCTTCGGCAATGGCTGGCGCGCCGAGGTAAGCGTTCATGCTCACCAACATGCCGGGGAAAGCCGAGCCAGTTTCCATCTCAGTAATGCCAGCTTCGCGGAACTCGCCTTGGCGCGCGGTTAGGTCATCACCCTCAACTACGGCAATGCGCAGCTCAATACCAACACTTGTCGCTGCAGCTACTAAGGCATCACGGCAAGCACCGACATTCATGCCACCTGCATTGCTGATGACTTTAATACCCTGCGCTTTAACCTGCGTCAGTAATGGCGTCATCACTTCAACAAAATCGCGCGCATAACCCTGTGCTGGGTCTTTCATGCGCTGCACAGCCAAAATCGACATGGTGACTTCGGCCAAATAATCGAACACCAAATAATCGAGTTTGCCGTGGCTTACAAGCTGTTCAGCAGCCGTGGAGGTATCACCCCAAAACGCCGAGGCACAACCGATACGAATAGATTTCATGGCAATCTCCGACTGCAATTAAAGAGTTTCGGCAAAAAGTTCGCGGCCGATGAGCATGCGGCGAATCTCAGAAGTTCCTGCACCAATTTCATAAAGCTTGGCATCGCGCCAGAAGCGGCCGCAGGGGTTTTCGTTCATATAGCCATTGCCGCCTAAGCATTGAATAGCTTGGCCGGCCATCCAAGTGGCCTGCTCAGCGGTGTACAAAATCACGCCAGCGGCATCTTTACGCGTGGTCTCGCCACGGTCGCAGGCTTTCGCCACGCTGTAGAGATAGGCTTTGCTGGTGCTGAGCGCAACATACATATCGGCGAGTTTGCCCTGCATGAGCTGAAACTCGCCAATGGACTGACCAAATTGTTTGCGGTCATGAAGGTAGGGTAGTACCACATCAAGGCATGCTTGCATCAGGCCAACAGGGCCGCCAGCAAGCACAACGCGCTCGAAGTCGAGACCAGACATCAGGACATTGACGCCGCGACCGACGCTGCCCAGCACATTTCCCACTGGCACCTTGCAATCTTGGAACACTAACTCGCAGGTGTTAGAGCCGCGCATGCCGAGCTTGTCGAGCTTCTGCGCCGTGCTAAAGCCGGGCATGCTTTTTTCGATGATGAACGCTGTGATGCCGCGTGAGCCGGCACTAACGTCGGTTTTCGCATACACCACCAAGACATCGGCATCGGGGCCGTTGGTGATCCACATCTTGTTGCCGTTTAGTACGTAATGATCGCCGTGCAGATCAGCGCGCAACTTCATGCTCACCACATCCGAACCAGCATTAGGCTCAGACATCGCCAAGGCGCCGACATGCTCACCGCTGATGAGCTTGGGCAGGTATTTTTGCTGCTGCTCGCGTGAGCCATTCTTGGTTAATTGGTTCACGCAAAGATTGGAGTGTGCGCCATACGACAGACCAATCGAGGCTGAAGCGCGACTGATCTCTTCTACCACCACGGTGTGGGCCAAATAACCAAGACCTGCACCGCCAAACTCTTCCGGTGCGGTGATGCCGAGCAAGCCCATATCGCCGAGCTTGCGCCATAGCGGCATAGGGAATTCATTGTCACGATCGACGGCGTCGGCAAGCGGCCGAATCTCCGCGTCGACAAACTGACGCACGCTGTCACGTAGAGCATCGATGGTGTCGCCGAGATCATGATTTAGGGTTGGATAATGCATAGCACACCTTTTTGCAGGCTGAATTGAACGTCTGCGAGTGTGGCTAGCTTAGAGCCTTGGGGCAATGTGAAAAGCGGCTAGAAAATTGATAAATTCGGACACATATTGGCTATAAAACCGCTATCATCCCGATCTATAGCTTTTTTTACTTGTAAATTGGGACACGATACGCCGTGCTCAAGAGGCCGCTATGAACCCCTTGCATCAGACCATTTCCGGCCACGTCGTGCCAGCCATGCTGCAACACGCCATCAATTCCGGACTCGATCCTGAGCTTTTATTGCAAGAGGCCGGCATTCCCAGCCATTGGCTAGAGGACACCAGCGGCCGCCTACTTCCGCTGCAATTCGCCAATCTCATGCGCGCTCTGTGGCGCTGCAGCAATGATGAGTTTATGGG
>NZ_CEYEMI010000011.1:0-11871 GCF_982810325.1 Paraperlucidibaca sp. | reverse complement strand
GGGGCAAGCGCTAAGCCAGGGTGCGCATTTTTATCGCGTACTCACCGATAGCATTTCGCTGCGTCTTAGCGAGCGCGATGGTGTCGCTGAGTTCGAGTTGCGCCTGCGCGAGCCTGAGCGCGATCCAGGCCATGTGCTCACCGAGACGATTTTGCTGTGCTGGTATCGTCTCGCCTGCTGGCTAATTAACCGCCGCATTTTGCTCACCGATACCCACTTTAGTTATCCGCCGCCGCCGCATGAGGCCGAGTACCATCAGCTCTATCCCTGCCCGCATCATTTCAACCAAGACCGTACCGCGCTGCATTTCGACGCTCGTGTCTTGGCGCTGCCAGTCACACGCAGTCGAGATGAGCTGAAAGTCTTAATCCGTGAGTTGCCGCTGGGGTTTTTCATCAAGCCGGTGTTTCAAGGCAGCCTCAGCCACCGCGTGCGCAGCCGATTGGTACAGGGCGGCATGGCTGATCTACCCAGCTTAGATGTCGTCGCTGGCGAGCTATTTATGACTGGCCGGACATTGCGCCGACAGCTTTTGGTCGAAGGCACGCGCTATCAGGAAATTAAGGATGAGCTGCGCCGCGAGCATGCCATGGCGCTGCTGCGCGAGCCACAGACCAGTATCAACGCGGTGGCGCGAGATATTGGCTTTCGCGAAGCAGCGGTGTTTATTAAGGCGTTTAAGCATTGGACAGGGATGACGCCCGGCGATTATCGGGCGCATTGGCAAGCTCAGCGACAGCTCGCACGGGCGACGAGCTAGCGCATTTAGATCACTCGGCTTAATTGCGGCTGAGCGCACCGCGCTAGCCTCTCAACTAGGCCCGCGACTATTTTGTGCTCTCAACAAACTCGGCAATAGCCTCAATCGCGGCATTCGCCTCTGGCAGCATATCGGCCAGCATTTGGAAGTCATGCCACATGCCATCCCAAACCGTCAGCTGCAATGCCCAGCCGCAGGCATCTGCACGCACCTTTAAGCGCTCCGAGTCGCTCAGCAAGATCTCATTCGTGCCAACCTGCACCAATGTCTTCGGCAGACCTGCCAGATCAGCAAATAATGGTGATACGCCGGGGTCATCGGCAGCCGTTTTGCCTAAATAGAGCGGCGTTTTGGCATATATCCATGCCTGACTAAGCATCGGATCTAGATCATTTTTAGACTGTAGCGACTCGCCTTGCAGCGTGAGATCGACCCAAGGCGAAATCAATGCCATCCGCGCTGGTAACGGCTCGCCACGATCACGCAGACGCAGAGCCAGCGCTAGTGCCATGCCACCGCCAGCAGAATCGCCCATTAGCGAGATATGCTCGGGCGAAACACCTTTCTTCAACAGCGCAAGATAGCTTTGATGCACATCATCGAGCCCGCCAGGATAAGGAGCCTCTGGCGCCAAACGATACGTCGGCACATAGGTTGTAGCCTTAAGCGCCAAACACAGACGACTAGTTAAAGGCCGGTGCGTACGCGGCGAACAGGCGACATAGCCGCCACCGTGGACAAAAAACAGCACTTGCTCGCTGGCACCTGCTGCCGGCGTAATCAATTCACAGTCACGGCCTGCCAATCGAGTGCTGCTAATTTTTGCAGCACGAGGTATCAAGCCATAGCGCAACAGGCCTTCCGTGAGGCTGCGCATGGTAGGCACAGGTATTTTGCTCGCCCATAAAGGACGCATCGTGGCGCGAAGGACCGCCGGCAATGCTTTTTTAGCGATGACACTCTGCATGTGCTTTGCGCCGCTCAACTTTAATGAAATAATCTCTCTGCTCATGCGTAATTTCTCTGTTTTACTCGTCGTGAATCGTAGAAAACGCCAAATATAGGCGATCTGGAACAAAATTTCGCCGTTTACGTTGAAGCGTGCGACTTGTTCTGGTATAAATCGCGCCCTCGCTGTCGGCCGCCGTTTGGCGGCGAGCTGAATGAATTGCGGAGACCGAAATGTCTAAAGTTTGCCAAGTTACAGGCAAGCGTCCGATTGTTGGCAACAACGTATCGCACGCGAACAACAAAACGAAGCGTCGCTTCGAACCAAATTTGCACTACAAACGTTTTTGGCTAGATAGCGAAAAACGCTTCGTGCGTCTGCGCGTGTCCACTAAAGGCATGCGTACCATCGACAAACTGGGTGTTGACGTGATCGTTGCTGATCTGCGCGCTCAGGGCGTTACTGTTTAAGCCGCTGGTAAAGGAGTCACATCATGCGCGATAAGATTCGTCTTGTGTCCACTGCTGGCACTGGCTATTTCTACACAACCACAAAGAACAAACGCACTATGCCGGAAAAAATGGAGATCAAAAAATTTGATCCCAAAATCCGTCAACACGTGATGTTCAAAGAAGCTAAAATCAAGTAATTGCCGTTTTTTAGCAATTAGTTGCAGCTTCTCGCAAAAAAGCCCGACATTGTTCGGGCTTTTTTGTGCTTACTGATTATCTGCCTAAGATGGCAGCATTAATCTACTCAAAACCAATTCGCTGCACCCAACTGCCGCGATCTTGGTAGGGCATGGTCACACACGATGTGCCTGGCACCGTCGATGCGCCTGGGCCAATCACACCAGACAGTGAACAAAGCTGGCTGCGTGGGTGCACCCGACGGCATTGCGCCAATAACCCCGGCGTGAGCTCGCCGCCATTGGCACACGTCTGACTCAAGCGACTGGCCGTCAAGTTTAAGCTTTCAACCATCAATTGCTCCAAGCTACGCCCTGCCGCCCACGGCCATCGCGTGGCAATGCTCGAGCGACCAGGCGCCAAAATACGCAGCGCCACGTTATCCATCACACTTTGATCAAAAACATGGCTGCCTACACCAGCAAAGCGATCATAGGCGCTCCCCTCGCCCAGAGGAGCCTCACGCAGGCGCGCAAATAGGCTATCGCGCAGAGACCTGATCCACTCATCAAATACTGTCGCACCAGGAGTGTCACGCGCCATCGGATCCTTAATATCTAAACCCTTAGCGTAATGGCGACGATCCCAGCTCAACATGGCTTCAAGTAATAAACGACTTGGCGCGCTGAGCTGACTCGCCTGGGCATCATAAAAGCGCTGCAGGATAGGCACAAACTCACGTGCCCTCGGATCAGTCGTACCAACCGCTTCATCAAGCGCAATCAAATCACTAAAAGCCCAATCATGCCGACTGGCCAGCAGGTCGGCGATAATTGTCACCCGCTGCCCAGCACCACCTGGACGACTCGTACTGCCCAAGCCTTCGCCATCAAGCCAGCCCAATGCCGGCTTATTATTCCAGTTCGCCAGATAGCCTTGAGCCGGATCACGTATTTGAGGAGTTGCGCTAAATGATAAGGTGCCATCGAAGTCAAACTCACCGGTACCTTTGATGGGCAGGCGCATATCAGTGCTGGGATGGCGCTTGGCATGAAGCCCAGGATGATAAAACGCAATATGGCCATCCCGAGTGGCTACGACAGTGTTCTCATTCCAAGTGACGAGCGCCATGGCAGCATCAAACTCTGCAAATGTTTTCGCTCGACTCCACGCTTGAATCCCCTCAATAGTCTCAATCTCGCGCAACCACATGGCATAACTCACACTACGCCCGAGGCCTGCATCATCGTCTCGTGCCACCAATGGCCCGTGCAGCGTTCGACACAGCTGCGCAGATGTACTCAGTAGCGCCGGCAATAACGGCACACCCTGCGTCGCTGCTCGATACTTAATCGACTCTTGCCGACAACTCATATTTTTCCATAAACCATCGTGGAAATACTGATTTGCGAGACACTCGCCTTGTCCACGCTGTGCCGTGGAGCAGAGCGTCTCAATGAAGCTGTCTATTGTTTTTGAATACCCCGTTGTTAAGCCCCACGCCGCATGATTGCTATAGCCAATGCCCACAGCTGGCAAAATTGGTACCGAAGCACCACGCGCAGATACTCCTGGTATATTTATCTCAAACTCTACTAACAAGAGTGGATAGGCATAGCCCAGCTGAGGCCCAGCAACCAATAAAGTACCACCACTCTTTGTTCTACTTGAGCCTATGGCATAGGCATGCGAACCGCCATGCAGATAGGCACGCAGCTCATTCATGGCCACCTGCACTCGCTGAGTCAACTCGCGGCTTGCATATTTTTGCTCAGCAGTAGGTGACACTAATGCTGACTTTGCTAGCACCCATGTAGATGGTCGCTCAGCCCATGCCAGCATTTTTTGCCCAGCCTTCGGCACCAGCACTTCACGCGGCACCGCGCTCGCAAGAGCGGATGAGGCCGATGTTGCCATAGCGATGACCGGCAACCCACATGGCACTGGCGCCGGAGCTGCGCCCGTGCCCAAACCATTAGCTAAAGTAACCGGCAAAGTCATCGCCCATGTCGCCTGTTGCTCAAAAACAGCCTCTCTAGCGGACTTCGGCGTGGTGTGATTACTAAAACGTGGCCCGCTAGACGGTACGCTTACCGCTGCCTGCTGATCATCCAACCAAGTAAAATCGAGGAATGCATCTTTGCCCGCCCGTTCAGAGCCTAGGCTTGTCGATAACGACTTTAGCAGCTCCACGTTGGCCATCTCATTACCGCCCTCTGCAGCCACAAAGCGCGTGATATAAACCCCCGACGCCAACACATCACTTACTGTAATCGGCTCAGGCAAACTAGTGAGCAGGCCATACTCAGCTGGTAATAAAGTGGGATTGTTGCGCACCGCCGCAATGCGCGCATTAACACCATCGACATAGCCCAAAACCGAGGCTTTAGCTTCGCTTGTAGCGGCATCAAACATGGTTTGATATTCAGCCTCGGTATAGGTCAGTAGGCGCTGCTGTATATCTGCTGGAACTGCACTGCAGCCAGTCAACTCAGCAAGCGTGCCTTTGGCTGTACGACGCACCGCATCGAGTAAAAACAAACGATCTTCGGCAATGGCATAGCCCACGCCATACCAACCATCCTGCGTGTTATCGGCATAGACAATGGGCACGCCAAAGTCATCACGATAAATACTTATGCCTGATTTTGGCGAGGAAGGGCTGCCAGGTCGTGTCCCTAGCACCGCCGGCTTTGCACGAAACGACCAGTACAACTCGCGCTGATCGTCGATATGCGAGCCATAACTGGCAGGACTACCACTCAGCAAGCCTTGCGCCTGTCCAAGCAAGCTGACGTTGCCACTTTGGCCAGGAGGCAAGACTGTCTCAGCACGTAATACACGCGCGCCACCAGCATTGCCATTATTAGCGCTTGAACTAGTGCTGCTGCTATCGCTATCGCCGCAAGCTATCAAGCTGCAAGCAGCGACTACCGTTAAAGCTTGGCGCATCTTTAACGAAAACGAGTGTCCGATTTTCATGCAGCGCCCCTTAGGAGTCTTCTTGTTATTACTGCACTGTAATACCTGATTCACAGCCATCCAAGCACAGTTGCTAGAATATTCACGGACACATCATCTTGTTTAGTCTATGAATCGACTTTGTTCCCCTATACTCAAGTGGTGTTTTTATCATTGAGCCCTATGAACAGCACCTCAACTCTCGCTTGGCGCTGGCGCCACCATGCCCTACAAGCTATCGACCGCATTGATGCTATTCGCCTTGATGACTTGCTCGGCATCGACCGCCAAAAGGCTGCCCTACGCGAAAACACCGCTCAGTTTGTTGCTGGCCTTCCCGCCAACCACGCTCTAATGACCGGTGCTCGTGGCACAGGCAAATCCAGCCTCGTCAAAGCATTACTCAATGAGTTTGCCGACGAGGGCCTGCGCTTAATTGAAGTGCCGCCACACGACCTCATCGACTTACCAGAAATCGTTGCACCATTACGCGGCAAGCCCGAGCGCTTTATTTTATATGTTGATGATTTCTCTGTAGCTAACGCCGATCCAGCGCTTATTGCACTGAAAACCGCACTCGATGGCGGCATTGAAGCACCCGCCGATAATGTGCTCATCTATGCAACCAGTAATCGCCGCTTTCTCATGCCCACTGTGCATGCCGATAACAAAGAGTTTCAATGGATAGACGACGAAGTGCATCCCGGCGAATCCACCGAAGAGAAAATTTCGCTGTCGGAGCGTTTCGGCCTCTGGCTATCATTCTTAGCCTTCTCGCAGGCCGATTACGAGCGCTTGGTGCAGCATCATTTACAGCAGCTCGGGTACACCGAATGGAGTAAAAATATCCGTGGCGAGGCCCTACGTTGGGCTCAAACTCGAGCCTCACGCAGTGGCCGCGTGGCACAGCAATTTGCCCGTCATTGGGTAGGATCACAGCAACTCAACGTCCAAAAATAATAGCTAGAGGGAGACTACGGATGGCCACAGCCACCGAATCGAAAATCAATGCCGACAGTAGCGAACGTGATTTACTTGCTGCCTTGCGCGGGGGTCAACAATCGGCCTGGGGTGAGGCCATGCGTCGCTTTGGCGGTGCAATGGTTGCAGCCGCACGCAGCATTGCGCCGCGTCATGCCGAAGATGCTGTGCAAGAGAGCTGGATTTCGGCCTATTCCGCCATCGCCAACTTTGAAGGCCGTTCAGGCCTGAAAACATGGCTCGTACGCATTGCCATGAACAAGTCTTACAACATCATTCGCAGCCAAAAGCGTGAAGTGTCGTTAGAGGGCCTCGAGGGTGAGCACGACCCACTGGCTAATGCTTTTGTGCCTGGCGGACCTTTCGGTACGCAATGGGGCGTGCAATTTCAGCGCTGGACCGATGACACCCCACAAGCATTGCTTGAAGCGCATGTGCTGCAGGACTGCCTAGAACACCACATGGCCGACTTGCCCGATGGTCAACGCATGGCACTAACACTGAAGGATATTGAAGGGCTTTCCCCGAAAGAAATTTGTAACACCTTGGCCATTTCGCAGTCTAACTTTCGTGTCTTGCTGCACAGGGCGCGAATCCGCGTATTTACTATGGTGTCGCATTACGAGGAGACAGGCGAATGCTAAATTGTCGTGATGTCGGCACTAATGCCACCGAGTTTTTATCCGGTGCACTGCCAATCAAAACCAACTTGCTGGTGACATGGCATGTGGTGCGCTGCGCTAACTGCAGACGCGCTGTCATCCAAATCATCACCATGCTGATAGCCCTGCGCAAGCGTGAAGCTAAGCCTGTTAGCGAAGAGCAAGTGCAGGCTTGGCTGCAAGCACTCGAAGAGCATAACCACACGCACCCTCACTGATAACCGTTGTGTTAGCTGAGCCCATGGCCTCGCTGCTGGCTCAGCGTTATTCGCAAACAAAATGAAAAATGTTTCTTTTTGTATGTAACGTTGTTGCTAGCGTCGTTGTCTAAGCTGTGACGATGGCGCAAACACGATGCCAAGCGTCCTAACTTTTGAGGTAATACCGATGAAAAAGCTACAGACTCTGACTCCAATCGCCGCCATGTTGGCTCTATCCATGACTGGCGTTGTACACGCTGGCGACACCGCCGCTGCTAAAGCTGGCGAAGCCAAGTGTGGCGCGGCTAAAACCGAAGCTACTCAAGCTAGCTGTGGCGCAAAGAAAGCTGAAGAAGCCAAATGCGGAGCCGCTAAAACAGAAGCCGCCTCGAAAGCTGCTGAAGCTAAATGCGGCGCAGAAAAAGCGGCACACGAAGGCAAGTGCGGCGAAGCTAAATGCGGCGCTAAAAAGTAAGTTATTGATAGTCGGATGAACGTCTCTCACTCTGAGCCACGTTTTCCGGTGAATGGCACCGGTCTCGGTTTGCGACGCAGCTTTATGGCTGAGTTTCTCACCGAGTCGGAAGTCATCACGAACGTTACACGCCCCGATTTTTTTGAGATAGCACCGGAAAATTGGATTGGTCTTGGCGGCCGCTATGCCCGCGACTTACGCCAACTCACCGAACGCTATCCCTTTCTTTGCCATGGCTTGTCGCTATCTATTGGCGGCCCTGCACCACTCGATATTGATTTACTCAAGCGCATACGCGACTTTCTCGATACACACCAGATTCGCGCCTACTCCGAGCATTTGAGCTATACCGGCGATCAAGGCCATCTCTACGATTTGCTGCCCATCCCGATGACGCGTGAAGCCGTGGACTATGTAGCCGCTCGCGTGCGCCAAGCGCAGGACATTCTAGGTCGTCGCTTAATTCTGGAAAATGTCTCGACCTATGCCGCGCCCGGCTCAGAAATGGCCGAGCACGAATTTGTCAGCGAAGTCTTAAAAGCCGCCGACTGCGGCTTGCTGTTGGATGTGAATAATATTTTCGTGAACAGCATCAACCATGGCTTCAATGCTCGCGAATACCTGCTCGCCTTACCGGCTGAGCGCATCAGCTATGTGCATATCGCTGGGCATTATCGCGAGGCTGAAGATTTACGCATCGACACTCACGGCGACTCGGTTTGCGATGATGTTTGGGCTCTACTTGATCAGGCCTATGCGCATTTCGGCGTGCTGCCAACATTGCTTGAGCGCGACTTTAATATTCCGCCAATGGCCGACTTGCTTGGCGAAATGCAGCTGATTCGCCGCGCGCAAATACAGGCCATTAGCCGTGCCGCTTAAAGCATCTGTCTCAACTGAGGCTGAGGCCATGAGTGCGCAGCAAACCAAACATGCCAACGAACAGCAAACCAAGCCTCAATCTGCCCACCTACCCGAGTTTCAGCGCCTGCAATACGCCTTCACCGCGCATTTGCGCGACCCCGAAGCAGCCGCCGCACCAGTAGGCATTAAGTCCGAGCGCTTAGCGACTTATCGCGAGCTGCTGTTTAACAACGTCATTAATTTTGTCGATATCACATTCCCTATTGCCAAAGCACAATTGGGCGAGGCTTTATGGTCGCGACTTACTAATCGCTTTTTCGCCGACTTTAACTGCACTTCGCCATTTTTTTACGATATTTCGCTACATTTCAGAGAGTTCATTGAAAGCTTAGATTGGCCAGACCTCCTCGCCTTGCCTTGGCTAGAGTCGCTCATGCATTACGAATGGATGGAGCTGGTTGCCGACATCGATGATCGCCCAATGGCTTTAGGCGTCGATACCAACGCCTTGGATGAGGCGCTCTCGGCCGATCATGACCCGCAACTTCAGCTCGCCGGTCCAGCATGGGCGCTAGCCTACCAATGGCGCGTGCATGAATGGCGCGAAGACAGCGACCTAAGCGTCGTAAAGCAAGAGTCTGTCTGCTTAATGGCCTTGCGCGCTGATGACGCCGCACTCTCGCTGCAAATACATGAGATCACGCCATTTGCCGCCTTTTTGCTCGAAGCGCTAACTCAGGCCGAAGCACCGCTGGCACTCTCTGAGCTCATTGCACGCGTTTGCAGCGCTATGCCTCAAGCACATCCACAAGAAGTCGCGACCATGGTGCGCACGGTCTTACGCGATCTCATTGCACATGGGTTACGCTTGCGCCATTAATCTGCCACGCCAACAAGCCATGCCTGAATTACCCGAAGTAGAAACCACCCGCCAAGGCCTCGCGCCGCATTGCATCGGCCGCCGCGTTAGCGAAGTTGCTGTGCATAACGCACGCCTGCGCTGGCCTGTGCCCGAATCATTAGCCGACACTCTCACTGGCCGCCTCATTCAGCGCATCGACAGACGTGGGAAGTATTTGCTGCTGTATTGCGAGCACGAGGCCAACGGTCATGTTGGCGTGCTGATGGTGCATTTGGGCATGTCCGGCAGCCTGCGCTTAGTTGAGCCTGGCACCGATCGTAAAACCCACGATCATTTGGTGTTTAGTCTGAGCGATCGCGAAGACGATCTAGATGCCGAGCCACAATGGGAATTGCGCTACCACGACCCGCGGCGCTTTGGTTGCTGCCTATGGCTGGAGCTACCCGTCGAGCAACACCCACTTTTGGTATCGCTGGGGCCCGAGCCATTAAGTGAAGCCTTCGATGACCAACACCTATTTCGCCTCAGCCGCGGAAAATCTGCACCGATCAAAAGCTTTCTGATGGACAGTCACGTGGTGGTCGGTGTCGGCAATATTTACGCCAATGAAGCGCTGTTTCGCGTCGGCATCCACCCGCTACGCGAAGCTGGGGGCATTAGCCAGGCGCGCTATAAGGCGCTCAGCGCGGCCGTCCGTGAGATCCTCGCGCAGGCCATTGAGCGTGGCGGCACAACGCTGCGCGACTTTGTAAATGGCAAAGGTGAACCGGGTTATTTTCAGCAGGAATTAAGTGTTTATGGTCGCGCTGGCGAGCCATGCGTGCGCTGCAATAAACCACTTACTGAGGTTCGTTTAAGCGCACGCAGCACCGTGTTTTGCGCGCGTTGCCAGCGCTAGTTCACAACAAAATATCCTATGGAATCTAACGTCGAATTCATAGCCATCGCCTAGCTTCCGCTATTACCGTTTCCATTCGCTTCTGCATTGCCCGCTGACGCCGGCCACAAAGAAATAGCGTTTCACTCACTGGATTGGAAAGTCGGTGAGCTTTGATTTGCTTAGGCTTGTGAAATGCCTCAACCGCATAAGCCGGCAAGACCGTAAAACCCATGCCCAAACTGACCGGCTCCAGAATCAAACCAATTTGATTCGACCATCCCTTCCTAGAAAACTGATGAATGTGCTGGAACTCCGGAAAATTGGCGCCCATCAGCAGACTGGCATGATGACTTCCGTCAGGATGGTCGATAAAACCGATGGCCATCAAGGTTTCCCAGTCCGGCATTTCGACCGTCGCAGGCGTTACTAACAATAGCGACTCTTCTGCGACAGGCGTACAACTGACATCAGCTAGGGTGGATTTTGATGTCATAAAGCCAATATCCACGGTGGATTCTGCGATTGCATTCTCGACGTCGGAATTGGGTGCAAAGCGATAATCTATTATGAGTTTTGGATGTTTTTTTTGCAGCGCTAATAAGTGTGGATATAGTTTAAGTCCGACGCTCCCCGGAGACATCACCCGTACCATGCCTTCATAGGGCGGGTCCTCTCCAACTCTCTGCTCTAGATTCGACAGAGCCTGCAGAATGTCCTGTGCCATAGCATAAAGTCTCTCTCCGGCATCCGAGAGCGAGAATTTCTTCCCGTCCCGTACAAGCAACTCGACACCTAGAGCCTCCTCCAATTTGCGCATATGCTGACTCACTCCCGACTGCGTCATGTGGAGCCGCTCAGCCGTGTGAGTAAAGTGACCAACGTCGACAAGGGTGCAAAAGCTGCGTAACCAAGCAGGATTTATCATAACGTAATGTAATATATTTGATTAGATATGATAATTTTACATAATTAAATGCGATCGGTAACCTTCTCTCCATTCAGTTAGAGGAGGACGCGCAATGAGCAACGTTTACCCAAGAAATTTCTCACACATCGGTATTTCCGTCCCTGATCTAGAGCGGGCTGTCCATTTCTATACAGAGGTCATGGGCTGGTATCTGATAATGAAACCCACCGAGATCGAAGAAGACGACAGCGCTATAGGCGAGATGTGCACCGAGGTGTTCGGAGCAGGATGGGGAAGTTTCCGAATAGCCCATCTATCCACCGGCGATCGGGTTGGTGTGGAGCTGTTTCAATTCAAAAACCAGATAAACCCAGAAGACAACTTTGAATACTGGAAAACTGGGGTCTTTCACTTCTGCGTGCAAGACCCCAACGTCGAAGAGCTTGCTGAGCGCATTGTGGCCGCTGGTGGCAAGCAGCGCATGAAAAAGCCGCGCTACTACTACCCAGGCGAGAAGCCCTATCGAATGATTTACATGGAAGATCCATTCGGGAACATCGTGGAAATCTACAGTCACAGCTACGAACTGATATACAGTGAGGGAGCCTACTGAATCATCGGTGAGTGCATTCCGATGGACGTAAAACCATCGCAAGGCGTGATACTTTTCCTGCGAAATCATCCACGCTTTTATTGTATGGTGCGCAGGTAGTGCATTTCTGCGCGCACGATTTGCAACAG
>NZ_CEYEMI010000010.1:0-67448 GCF_982810325.1 Paraperlucidibaca sp. | reverse complement strand
TAGCCAGACGCTGCGTTAGTGCATGGCCCACTTGGCCATTGGCACCGGTAATTAGAATTTTCATAAACTCTCACATAATGTCGCCCATGACAGACCTTGCTGATCTTTCTCACTGACAATTAATGAAGATTTAATCTCGTGTAATGGCCATTGAATGGCACACGTAACATCATTAAATCGCAAAACTAACTCAGCCTCTGGCTGGTAAAACTGAGTCACTTTGTAATGCACATGCGCACTATCGCTCAGAGTCAGAAACCCATGTGCAATGCCTTCTGGCAGCCAGAGCTGCTGGCCAGCCTCGGAATCTAAAACAAATGAAATGTGTTGGCCAAAAGTAGGCGAATGGGGCCGCGCATCTACAGCCACATCATAAATACGGCCCTGAGTAACACTAACCAACTTGCCCTGCCCTACATTTCTTTGCAGATGCATGCCGCGCAAAACGCCATGATTTGAGCGCGATAAATTATCTTGAACAAAAGTGACATCGCGCCCAACAGCGGCATTAAAACGCTGCGACTGCCAGCACTCTTGAAACCAGCCGCGAGCATCGTGATGACGCTCAGGCTGAATCAATAAAACGCCCGCCAGCGAGGTTTCATGAATTTTCATGGCTAATCCCGGCTCGCTCCAAACGATAAGCGCCGCTCAGCACACGTTGCCACCACGGCTCATTAGCCAAATACCATTGCACCGTTTTACGTAGGCCAGACTCAAAGGTCTCAACGGGACGCCAACCTAATTCACGCTCAACTTTCCCAGCATTTATGGCATAGCGCGCATCATGCCCAGGCCGATCTTTAACAAACGAAATGAGGTCTGCGTATTTCGCTATACCGGCGGGCTTACGCACACCAGCAAGCTCATCGAGTAGCGCACAAATATTGCGCACCACGGTGATATTTTTCTGCTCATTGTGACCGCCGATATTATAGGTCTCGCCCACTACGCCCATGGTCACAACGTGAATCAACGCACGCGCATGATCTTCTACAAAGAGCCAATCGCGAACTTGCAGGCCGTCGCCATAGATCGGCAATGGCTTACCCGCTAGCGCATTTAAAATCATATGCGGAATGAGCTTTTCCGGAAAATGATATGGGCCATAATTATTCGAGCAGTTCGTGATCAGCGTTGGCAAGCCATAGGTACGCTGCCATGCGCGCACCAAATGATCGCTGGCAGCTTTACTGGCCGAGTATGGCGAGCTCGGCGCATAGGGCGTGGTTTCTAGAAATAGATCTTCCGCACCATGCAGGTCGCCATAAACTTCATCGGTGCTGATGTGGTGAAATCGAAAGCTAGCCTTTAGCGCTTCTGGCAGGGCCGTCCAATAACTTCGCGCCGCTTCCAACAAGGTGTAGGTGCCTGTGATATTGGTTTGAATAAATTGATTCGGGTCGTCGATGGAGCGATCAACATGCGACTCCGCGGCCAGATGCATGACGACATCAGGCTGATGCTTAACGAATATGGCATCAAGCGCCGATCGATCGATGATGCTGATGTGGGCAAAGTGATAGCGTGGCGAGTTTGCTACAGCAGCTAAAGACTCAAGGTTTCCGGCATAGCTCAAGCTATCGATGTTGATAACAGTGTGGTCTGTGTTTTCGATTAACTCGCGAACAACAGCCGAGCCAATAAACCCTGCACCACCAGTAAGCAAAATCTTCATCCAATCATGACCTGCTGCCAAATGCGCCGCACCGCTTCGCGCTCGCTACGCAGCTCATCTGCCGCAAGCAACTGCTTCTCATTGGCCAAGGCCTGGCGGTGCCCACGCGCACGAAGGCTGATATATGCCTCCATCAACTGCTGCGCATCCGCTGCTGGCAAAATACCCGCCGTCATAAATGTCTCTAGCAGGCGCATATTGTCCGGCCACTGACAGATTTCAGGGTGCGCATGAGCATGTGCCAGCGCTAGGTATTGCACTAAAAATTCAATATCAACAAGGCCGCCAGGGCCGTGCTTTAAGTCCACTTCGCTCAGATCTTTTGGCGCTAGGTGATCGCGCATTTTTTGCCGCATCTCAACAACTTCAATACGTAGAGATGCGGCGTCGCGTGTGCGCCGTAAAAGCGCTTCGCGCACACCGGCAAAACCTTCCGCCAACGCCTGATCGCCGGCCACCACGCGAGCCCGTACCAAGGCCTGATGCTCCCAGGTCCAAGCATGCTCAGCCTGGTATTTGGCAAAACCATCGAGCGAAGTCACCAGTAAACCTGATGCGCCAGAAGGTCGTAGGCGCATGTCCACGTCATAGAGCAGGCCCGTGGCCATTGCCGTGGTCATCATGTGAATGATTTTTTGCCCTAGGCGCGCGTAAAAACTGGCGGTGTCTAACGGCTTAGCGCCATTGGTTTCACCGGACGGATCGCCATCGTGAATAAACACCAAGTCCAAATCGGAGCCATAGCCAAGCTCAATGCCACCGAGTTTGCCGTAGCCAACAATGATGAACCCTGGCTCACAGTCACTGCCATCGACACGATGCGGTCGGCCATGCTTAGCCACCAATTGATGCCAACACAGATTCAACACTTCTTGCAGCACAACCTCCGCAATCCACGTCAGTGCATCGCTAATTTTCATCAATGGCAATGTGCCTTTCAGGTCCGATGCCGCTACGCGCAACACATGACCTTTTTGGAAAATACGCAGCACATCCATCTGTCGCTCAAGATCATCCTCGGGGATGCGCATGAGCTGCGAACGTAAGTCGGTCGCTAAGACTTCAGCGCTTGGCGGCGCAAACAAAGTGGCGGCATTGAGTAGTTCATCGAGCAAGACTGGATGCCGCGCCAGTGCTTCGGCAATCCATGGGCTGACTGCACAAAGATCCACTAGTCGAGACAGCGCTTCGGGATTTTCAATTAATAGCATCAGGTAAGCCGAGCGCCGCAGCGTTGCTTCGATCAGCGGAAGTACGCGTGACAACGCCAACTCCGGTCGCTCATGCGCTTGGCATTGCGTGACAAGCAAAGGCAGTAGTCGCTTTAAGCGCGCTCGACTAGTACTACCCAGTTGCTGACTAGCACGTGAGTCAATCAGCGCTTGCACAGCCTCTGGCCAGGCATCCATTGCAGCCTCATCTGCAGGCTCAGCCTCACTCGAAACAATCACATCCTGAAAGTAGCTGCTAACTACTGCGCGATGAGCCGCCAGCGCGGCACTAAACATCGGCCAATCGGCATATCCCATTGCCTCTGCTAAGCGCTGACGATCTGAGGCAGCACTGGGTAGCGTTTGTGTTTGTTGGTCATACAAAGCCTGTATGCGGTGCTCGCAATCGCGCAAAAAATAATAAGCCGCTGTCAGTTCATCTACAGCTGCTTGCGGCAATAGCTCACGTTCAGCCAGTAACGGCAACACCGTCAATAACTCACGTGTTTGCAACGGCGTATCGACACCACCGCGAATCAGCTGAAATGCTTGCGCGATAAATTCGATCTCGCGAATACCACCGCTTCCGAGCTTGATATTGTCTTCGCGGTCAAGGCGGCGCACTTCACGTGCAATCATTGATTTCATTTCACGCAGCGACTCAAACACGCCGAAATCAATATAGCGCCGATAAACAAAAGGCTTGAGAGATTTCATCAAGCGCTCACCAGCCGCCAGATCGCCAGCGCATATACGCGCTTTTATAAAAGCATAGCGCTCCCATTCGCGACCATGGCGCTCGTAATAGCTCTCAAGTGCATCAAAGCCAGCAACTAGCGCGGAGCCATCACCCCAAGGCCGCAGGCGCATATCAACGCGAAAGACAAAGCCATCGGCAGTGATTGGATCAAGCAGGGTAATGATGCGCTGCCCAACCTTACTAAAAAACTCTTGGTTGCTAATGCTGCGGCGACCATCGGTTTCGCCCTCTTCTTCGTAGCTGAAAATCAGGTCGATATCGGAGGAGAGATTGAGCTCATAGCCACCTAGTTTTCCCATGCCAATGACCAACATGGCCTGCGACTTACCACTGTCGCCACCTATCGGCTGCCCGTGCAGTAAGGCAACTTCTTGATGCGCTTGCGCCAATGCCACAGCGACTGCAGCATCGGCAAAATACGACAGCTCAGCTGTGAGCTCAGGCATGGTCGACAAGCGCGACATATCGCGAGCAATTAAGCGCATTTGCTCAACACGGCGCCATTGTCGCAGCCGTGCCTGCCAGCGTGGATCAACGCCACGAGCAAGCTCTGGTAATGGACGCGACTCGGCGCTTGGCAGATCAGCTATTTGCGCTTGAGCCAAGGCCTGCCAATCAGCAGCACTCCGCGCCAGCAACAACGATGCCAGCAAAGCCTCGCGCTGCACCGGTGTTAGTAGCTCATATTGCTGGGCGAACCATGGCGACCACGCTAGTGCGTTTTTCAGCAGCTCCATGCCTGTTCCCTTCTAATAGTTTTGCTTAATGCTATCGCGCTCAAATCAGCGCTGATGATGCCACGCACCATAACATTTTGCCGATGCCCAATAACAAAAAGGCCTGCACGAGGCAGGCCTTTTGGCGCAGCTAAAACCGCTAAGCGACTAGCAGCTGTAGTACATATCGAATTCAACTGGGTGAGTCGTCGTGCTAACACGGCGAGCTTCTTCAGTTTTCAACTCAATGTAGGCATCCAACATTTCTTTAGTGAACACGCCACCTTTAAGCAGGAAGTCATGGTCAGCCTTCAGAGCGTCGAGAGCCATTTCTAAGCTGTGAGCTACTGTTGGGATCTTCGCTTCTTCCTCTGGCGGTAAGTCATACAGGTTTTTGTCTGCTGCTTCGCCTGGGTGCATTTTGTTTTGGATGCCATCGAGGCCAGCCATCAACAGCGCAGCAAAACACAGGTAGGGGTTAGCTACGGGGTCTGGGAAGCGCGCTTCAATACGCTTGCCTTTCGGGCTCGACACATAAGGAATACGGATCGAAGCTGAACGGTTGCGTGCCGAATAAGCCAGCATGATGGGCGCTTCGTAATGTGGCACGAGACGCTTATAGCTATTGGTCGAGGGGTTGGTGATCGCGTTCAAAGCGCGGGCATGCTTGATGATGCCGCCGATGAAGAACAAAGCCATTTCCGACAAGCCCGCGTACTGGTCGCCAGCAAACAGGTTTTTGCCATCTTTGGAGATGGACATATGCACGTGCATGCCAGAGCCGTTGTCTCCAACGATGGGCTTAGGCATAAACGTAGCAGTTTTACCGTAGGCGTGAGCCGTGTTGTGAATGGCGTATTTCAGTACCTGCACTTCGTCAGCTTTGCGCACTAGCGTGTTAAAAGTGACACCGATTTCGGCCTGGCAAGTCGCCACTTCGTGGTGCTGCACTTCAACTTTACCTTCGCCAAGCATAGCTTCGATAGCAGTACACATGGCAGCACGTAAATCTTGCGCTGGGTCCATTGGTGGCACGGGGAAGTAGCCGCCTTTGATGCTAGGACGGTGGCCTGAGTTGCCGCCTTCAAATGTGCTGTTGGTTGACCACGCCGCTTCTTCTGCGCTGATTTTCACGCTGCAGCCGGAATAATCGATCTGCCATTTAACGTCGTCAAAAATGAAGAACTCTGGCTCTGGGCCAAAGAATGCAGTGTCGCCAATACCGGTCGACTGCAAATACGCTTCAGCGCGTTTGGCGATGGAGCGTGGATCGCGCTCGTAGCCCTGGCCGGTTGTTGGCTCAATAACGTCGCAGGTAACAACGACGGTGGATTCTTCAAAGAACGGGTCCATGAAAGCGGTTTCAGCATCGGGCATGAGAATCATGTCTGAGGCCTCAATGCCTTTCCAGCCGGCGATGGAGGAACCATCAAACATTTTGCCATCAACGAAAGTATCTTCGTCTATGGTGTGGGCTGGGTAGGAGACATGCTGCTCTTTACCCTTGGTGTCGGTGAAACGAAAGTCTACCCATCTGGCTTCGTTTTCTTTGATCAGATTCAGCACCTTGTTCGACATATTGGCTCCTCCAGAGAGCTGGTGTTCAATTCGAGTAAATGACTAACGAGGCGCAGAGCGCGCGTTGTCTGACTAGGGTTTCAGCAACATCCATGCCAGTCTGAGCAAAACGTCATAAGCTCAGTACTAGCGGCCTTCCGAGCGCTACATTGGTGCTTGCCCTGGGCCACACGCCCCAAAATAAGGCAGAATGCTACGGGAGCGCACCAAAATAATGCACTCCTTGCCATGAGCTCACAGCTCACCGCAAGGCGAGATACAATAGCATTTATTGCTCAAAGACAGCAGAGCCCTTAGGCTAGCTAGCTATATGTTTTATTCACCCTCAAACCTCAGAGTCAGCTTATGACCGACTGCATTTTTTGCAAGATCGCCAACAAAGAAGTCAACGCTCGCATCGTTTATGAAGATGATCGCGTGGTGGCTTTCCACGACTTATTTCCCGCAGCACCAACGCACTTGCTGATTATCCCCAAGCAGCACTACACCACGCTCAATGATGTGCCTGCGAGTGAAGCGCTGATTTTAGGTGAACTGATGACCACTGCCAGCAAGCTCGCCGCCGACTTAGGCGTGGCCGACGATGGCTATCGCGTGGTGATGAATTGCAATGGTAACGGCGGCCAAAGCGTCTACCACATCCACCTGCACTTGCTTGCTGGTCGCAAGCTCACTTGGCCACCAGGTTAAGTCATGAGCCAACGTCAATTAAGCTGGGTCGACAAGCTCATCTGCGAGGCCGACCAAGTCTTGCGCACACTGGCTCGCGATGCCGCCGTGGCACAGCGCCCGTCGCCAGCTATTGCCCATGCTGAAGCAGGCTTATCTGATGAGGAACGCCGCCAAGTGGCCGGCTTTATGCGAGTAAATCATACTGGCGAGGTCTGCGCGCAGGCGCTCTATCAAGGCCAAGCGCTAACCGCAAAGCTGCCAACAGTGCGTAGCGATATGCAGCAAGCAGCTGCCGAAGAAGTTGATCATTTGGCGTGGTGCCAGCAGCGTTTAGATGAGCTGGGCGCGCCGGCTAGCCGCTTAAATCCGCTGTTTTATGGCGCATCGTTTGCTATGGGCGCTTTAGCTGGTTTGGCTGGCGATAAATGGAGCTTGGGCTTTGTTGCCGCGACTGAGGCTCAGGTTTGTGAGCATTTGCAGGGGCATTTAAACCAGCTACCCATGAACGATCGCCGCACCCGCGCGGTACTGGCGCAGATGCATAGCGACGAAGCGGAACATCGGCAAATGGCCATTGATGCCGGCGCCGCTGAATTGCCTGCGCCGGTGCAGCACGCCATGTCGGTGATGGCCAAAGTGATGACAGGAACTACTTATTACGTGTAGTTCCTGTCATGGCTTAGCTGGGCGTTTCTAACACTTCATAGCTATGCGTAACTTCGACGCCACCGGCCTGCAGCATGATCGATGCCGAGCAGTATTTTTCTGCAGAGAGCATAACGGCGCGCTTCACATGCGCCTCATTTAGGCCAATGCCTTCTACGATGAAGTGCACATGAATTTTGGTGAAAACTGCTGGCACGGCGTCGGCGCGTTCGGCATCGAGTACGGCCTCGCAATGAGTGACTTGCTGGCGCGATTTTTTCAGCATGGTCATGACATCAAACGAAGCGCAGCCACCCATGCCCATCAGCAAAAGCTCCATGGGGCGCGGGCCACGATCTAAGCCGCCGTGGTCCGGTGGACCATCCATCACAACCGAATGACCAGTGCCGGACTCGGCGCGGAAGCTGACTTCGCCCTGCCAATGAACGCGTGCTTGCATGATGAACTCCTCTGCTCAAATCGCCTGAGCTTATAAATGCCGTTTGAAAAAAATGCTTAACTAAACAGAGACGCCAGCATCTCGCCTGGCTCAGGCGCGCGCATAAAGGCCTCACCTACTAAGAAACCATTGACGCCATGCTCACGCATCAAGGCAACATCATCGCGCGTGCTAATGCCGCTCTCAGTAATCACTGTGCGCCCCGTTGGGATTTCAGCGAGCAAATCTAGCGTGTTATTGAGCGAGACCTCGAAGCTGTGAAGGTTGCGGTTATTGATACCAACTAGCGGACTACCTAAGGGCAAAGCACGCAGCAGCTCGGCGCGATCATGCACCTCAATTAAGACATCCATATTGTGCTCGCGAGCACAGGCATAGAGCTCATTGAGCTGGGCATCGGAAAGCGCAGCCACGATCAGCAGCACGCAATCGGCACCGATGCCACGCGCTTCAACTACTTGATACGGATCGTAGAGAAAGTCTTTGCGGATTACCGGCAAGTCGCAGGCAGCACGAGCTTGCTTGAGATAAGCATCGCTGCCTTGGAAAAAGTCGACATCGGTCAGCACCGATAAACAGGCAGCGCCACCGGCTTGATACGACGCGGCAATGGCATCGGGCTGAAAGTTTTCGCGAATCACACCTTTCGATGGCGAAGCCTTTTTAATCTCGGCAATTACGCCCGATTGACCTTGCGCAATGCGGCCTTGCACGGCGGCGGTGAAGCCACGCACAGGGCTAGCTTCGCGGGCAAAGTCTTCTTGATTAGCTAGCGAATAACGCTTGCGGCGCGTGGCAACTTCTTCGCGCTTACGCGCCATGATTTTGTCGAGAATAGTACTCACGCTGAGGCCTCCGGGCGCAAGGCACGGGTAAATGAGCGCAGATCATTTAGCTTCTCTAATGCTTGACCGCTACACATTAAGTCATCGGCAAAGGCCACGCCTTGCGCCCAAGTCTGGCAAATGCCGGCAACGTAAATCGCTGCACCAGCATTGAGCGAGATGAGCTGCGCCGCTTTCACTGCCTCGGGCGTGCTGCGCTTGCCCAAGGCATTTTGAATTAGAGCCAGCGATTCAGCCGAATCCGCCACACTCAAACCCACAAGGCTTTGACTGGGCACGCCAAGCGATTCTGGCGTGATGACATACTCTTTCACTTCGCCATTTTTCAGCTCAGCCACGCGGGTGGGCGTGGCTAGCGAAACCTCATCGAGGCCATCATTGGCACACACCACTAATGCATGAACACTGCCCAAACGCATCAGCACCTCCGCCATCGGGCGGCATAACGCAGGGTTAAATACACCGACGACTTGGCGCTTTACAAAGGCCGGATTGGTCAGTGGACCAAGCAAATTAAACAGCGTGCGAATGCCCACTGCTTGTCGAGCCGGCACCGCATACTTCATCGCGCCGTGATGATTCACTGCGAACAAAAAGCCAACACCAACTTCATTGATGCAGCGTGCGACTTGCTCGGCATCGAGCGCCAAATTAACACCAGCAGCTTCGAGCAAGTCGGCGCTACCACTTTTCGATGACACCGCACGATTACCATGCTTAGCCACGCGCGCGCCGGCGGCGGCAACCACCATCGCTGCAGCAGTAGAGACATTAAATAAGTTAGCGCCATCACCACCAGTACCGACGATGTCGACGATGTGCGGATGCTCAGCAAGCACGACCGGCGTGGCGAGCTCGCGCATTACGCGTGCTGCACCTTCAATCTCATCAATCGACTCGCCCTTCATGCGCAATGCCACTAGCAGCGCTGCAATTTGCGCATCGGCCAACTCGCCCTGCATCAGCGCGCGCATGATGTCTTGCATTTCATCCGTGGACAGATTGATGCGCTCGACCAAACGCCCAAGGGAAGCTTTTATGTCCATGCTCATCGCACCTGCTCAAGAAAGTTTTTCAGCAGCGCATGACCTTGCTCACTGAGAATAGATTCGGGGTGAAATTGCACGCCCTCCACTGCCAAGGTTTTATGGCGCAGACCCATTATTTCATCGCGCGAGCCATCGGCATGTTGCGTCCACGCCGTCACCTCTAAGCATTCAGGCAAGGTCTCGGCGCGCACCACTAGCGAGTGGTAACGTGTCGACACCAGCGGGTTGTTAAGGTCGCGAAACACGCCTTGATTGGCGTGATACACCGGCGAGGTTTTGCCATGCATGACCTGCCGTGCGCGCACCACTTCACCGCCATATAACTGGCCGATGCTCTGGTGACCTAAGCACACACCTAAGATAGGGATCTGCCCGGCAAAGCGCTCAATGGCAGCAATCGAAATGCCTGCCTCGGTCGGGGTACATGGGCCCGGCGAGACAACTAAGCGCGATGGCGCTAACTCAGCAATTTGCTCTAGGGTGATTTCATCATTGCGAAAGACACGCACTTCTTCACCGAGCTCGCCGAAATACTGCACGAGGTTGTAAGTGAAGGAGTCGTAATTATCGATCATCAGCAACATGGCTTAGCTCCCAAACCCGGTCGATGCCAGCTCAGCGGCTTTCATGAGCGCACGCGCTTTATTTAAGGTTTCCATCCATTCCAGCTCAGGCACGGAATCGGCGACTACGCCAGCGCCTGCCTGCACATGCATTTGGCCGTCTTTGAGCACGGCGGTGCGAATGGCGATCGCCGTGTCCATCGCACCATTCCACGCTAAATAGCCGACGGCGCCGCCATAAATGCCGCGCTTCACTGGCTCGAGCTCATCGATAATTTCCATCGCACGCACTTTCGGTGCACCCGACAGCGTGCCGGCCGGCAAAGTCGCGCGCAGGACATCGAGCGCCGTCACTTCGGGGCGCAATGTCGCCTCAACATTGGAGACAATGTGCATGACATGCGAATAGCGTTCGATCTTCATTTTTTCAGTCAGGCGCACTTGGCCGATTTGTGCGACGCGACCAACGTCATTGCGACCTAAATCGATAAGCATCAGATGCTCGGCAATCTCTTTCGGGTCGGCCAATAACTCCACTTCGAGCTCACGATCGCGCTCAGGCGTGGCACCGCGCTTGCGTGTGCCGGCAATCGGGCGCACCGAGACTTGGCCATTTTCAACGCGAGCCAAAATTTCTGGACTGGAGCCGACAATATGGAAGTCGTCGCAATGAACAAAGTACATATAAGGCGATGGATTCAGATGTCGCAAGGCGCGATACAGCGACAACGGTGGCTGCACAAATGGCGCACTTAAGCGCTGCGACGGCACGACCTGCATGACATCGCCCGCCAGCACATAATCCTTGATACGGTTCACGCCGGCCTTAAAGTCGGCCTCAGGAAAGCTAGAAACAAAGTCTGCCTCGCACGTGACCTGATCAGGCACAAAGGCATCTTCTGGACGCACGGAGATAGGTTGGCGCAGTACCGCCACCAAATCGTCGATACGCTTTTCAGCATTCGCCAGCGCATCAGCCTGTGCAGGGTCGGCATGGACAACGAGCAGCACCGTGCCCTTGATGTTGTCGAAAACCAAGACTTCATCTGACACCATAAAGAAAATATCTGGCGTGCCAATCGGGTCTGGTTTTACTACGGCGGCCAAACGCTTCTCGACATAACGCACAGTGTCGTAAGAGAAATAGCCGACGAGGCCGCCGCTGAAGCGTGGCAAATGCTCAAGCTCTGGTACGCGATAACGCTCGCGAAACTCATCGACAAAAGCCAATGGGTCATCACAAGTGAACTGTTCGAGCACCACTCCATCACGGCGAATGTCGATCTGATGACCATTGATGCGCAACACCGTTCGTGCTGGCAAGCCGATCATCGAATAGCGGCCCCACTGCTCACCGCCCTGCACCGATTCAAACAAATAGGTGTAAGGCGCGTTCGCCACTTTCAGGTAGCACGACAGAGGAGTATCGAGATCGGCGAGGATTTCGCGCACCACGGGGATGCGGTTATAGCCTTGGGCGGCTAGCCCAGCAAAGGTTTCAGCGTTCATGTGGTTTCACTCAAAAAATGCAGACGGCACAACGTGTTAGCGAGGCAATCACCATCGCCAGCAGAAGCAGTCAACACGGTTGAGCAAACGCATCATGCACACCTAAATTCAGCGGATAGGCGCGACACACCGTCGCGCCTATCACAGAGGTTTGAAAATTAAAGCATGTCGGCCAATGTGGCAACCACGCGATCGGGTTCACTGGCCTCAATGGCTTCGCCGTAATTATAGCCATAGGGCAGTGCCAATACACGCACGCCAGCCGCTTTCGCCGCTTCCACGTCATTGCGCGAGTCACCAATCATCAGGGCTTTGTCGGGAGTTACTGAGAAATGCCGCAGCGAGTGTTGCAGCGGTTCGGGGTGTGGCTTTTTGTGCGTTAAAGAATCGCCGCCCAACACTACGCTGAAATACTCACTGAGTTCGAGCGCATCGAGCAGTGCATTGGCGGGCTTTAGCGGCTTGTTGGTGATGCAGGCCATGTTAATGCCCTGCGCTTTTGCCGCGTCGAGAAACTCACGTACGCCGGGATACACCGTGCTGAATTCGCACACCGCGTCTTCGTAGCGGTGCATAAAAGCGCTCAGCAATTGCTCGTTTTCAATTTGGCGCTGCATGGCGTTATCGAGCTGAGGCCGCACATGCTGCAGGGCGACATCCATTAAGCGTGCGGCACCACGACCAATGCCGTTGCGCACCACTTCATCGGCCACTGGCGGCAGAGCCAAGTCGTCCAGCGCGCGATTGAGCGCAATGGCAATATCGGCAGCGCTATCGGCAAGCGTGCCATCCAAATCAAACATAATGAGTTGCGGTAGACCACCAAACCAACTTTTCAGTTCATCCATGTCGCACACTCCGCTGTTAGAAAGCACTTCGACCAGTCTGCCCTAGCGTTTTGCTTGCGCCAACTCCGCACGCATCGCAGCAATAGCTTCGGCATAACTCGGCGTATTGAAGATTGCCGAACCGGCAACAAACATATCAGCGCCAGCCTCGGCAATTTCACGAATATTTTTCGCGGTCACGCCGCCATCAATCTCTAAACGAATATCACGCCCCGAAGCGTCAATGCGTGCACGTGCTTCACGCAGCTTTGCCAAGGTGCCGGGAATGAATTTCTGCCCACCGAAACCGGGGTTCACGCTCATCAACAAAATCACATCAACCTTATCCATCACATAGTCAAGGTAATGCAGCGGCGTGCCTGGGTTAAACACTAGCCCGCATTTGGCGCCACCCGAGCGTATCAGCTCCAACGAGCGGTCGACATGATCAGAGGCTTCGGGGTGAAAGGTGACGATACTGGCACCCGCTTCAATAAAATCACCAATGAGACGGTCGACCGGGCGCACCATCAAATGCGCATCGATGGGCGCAGTGACGCCGTATTTGCGCAGCGCTTTGCAGACCATCGGACCAATGGTCAGGTTCGGCACATAGTGATTATCCATGACATCGAAATGCACGACATCGGCACCCGCTTCGAGCACGGCATCGACTTCCGCACCAAGGCGAGCAAAGTCAGCAGACAGAATGGATGGTGCAATTAAAAACTCAGTCATAACGCTCTCGTACAGATTAAATTTGGCGGGCGCAGATGGCCGTATCTAGGTCGGTAAGTCGCTGCGGCGTGCCGACATCAACCCAAGGGCCGGGAAAATACTCACCACTGGCACGGCCAGCGGCAATGGCATCATGCAGCAAGGGAGCCAATGGCCGCACACCTTGGCTTAAGCCCTGAAAGAGACTAGGACAATACACGGCCAAGCCGGCATATGTGAAGGCTGAGTCTTCACACTTATCAGTCAGCAACGCCTGCTCTCCAACCACAGGGGCGCCAGATGTGATGCCCTGCAAGCCAAAATCACCCATTAAATTATGCTCAGGATTATCGACTAACACTAAGTGTGCCTGCTTGCCAGGAGCCAACGCCCCGCGCAAGGCAGTCATGTTATAGCGCAGCCAAATATCGCCATTGACCAAGATAAATGGCTCATTGCCGATCAAGCTCAGCGCCTGCACGATGCCACCTGCTGTTTCCAGCGGCTTGCCATCAGGTTCATGCGACCAATGAATTTGCACGCCGAAACTGCGCCCATCCGCCAAAACCTGCTCGAGCTTTTTACCTAGCCATGCAGTATTAATAACGACTTGTGTTATTCCTGCCGCACGCAAAGCTTCAAGATGCCATACGATCAGCGGCTTGCCACCCACCTTGAGTAGAGGCTTCGGCGTGTCATCAGTCAGTGGCCGCATGCGCGTACCCAGACCGGCAGCCAGAATCATTGCTTTCACAAATACGACTCCAATGTCGGCGCAGCACTCGGGTTGCGCGCTAAATATTCGGGCAAAATCCTCAGCAAAATGGCACGTAATGGTGCCAGCTCTGCATACGGCGCTAATTCATCAAGCGCATAGCGATAGACCACAGGAATATCGTTGAGATAGCCATGCTTGCCGTCGCGAAAGCTTAGGCGAGCAAAAATACCCAACACTTTGAGATGGCGTTGCACGGCAATCCAATCGCACCAGCGCGCAAACAAGCTCAAGCTAATATGTCGCTCAAGTTTGCCTGCCTGCTGCAGCTGGCGATGAAATTGCGCAATCCAACGACTGACATCCTCTGCCGGCCAAACCACATAGGCATCGCGCAATAGCGACATCAGATCATAGGTAATTGGCCCTGTTACCGCGTCTTGAAAATCGATAATGCCAAGCTCACCTTCGGGCGTGAGCATGAGATTGCGCGAGTGATAATCACGATGAACAAAGCCGGTGGGCTGCTCTGCAATAGCATCGGCGATCAGACCAAATTGCGCCTCAAGAGCAGCTGCATCAACTTCATTTAAGGTCACGCCCAAGAGCTGCGGAATAAACCAATCACTGAGCAGACGCATTTCTGTTAGCAGGCGCTCACGGTCATAGCTAGGCAAGGCGTAATTGGTTGGCGCAGGGCAATCCAGCATATCGATCAATGCCGTCATCGCGGCACCATAAAGTGTGTTGACCGATGTCGCGCTCAGCTCCGAACCTAACAAGGTGTCGCCCAAATCGGTGAGCAGCATAAATCCTTTCGATGACGACCATGCCAGCACTTGCGGCACACACAGGCCGTGGTCGTGTAACGCACCGGCAATCGCCACGAATGGATGGCAATTTTCCTTTTCGGGTGGCGCATCGACAGCCACTAAACTGCCCTGCGAAAACACTTGGCGGAAGTAGCGGCGAAAGCTGGCATCGCCAGAAATCATCGTTAATGGGCCCATGGCGGAAGACCACTGCGGCTGGCCTTTATGCCAAGCGTGCAGCCATTGCGCGAGCTGTTGCGCGCGGACATCTGAGCTCATTACGGGATTTTCCTAGCTGAACAGGGGTCAATGATTCTATTATCCGTTAAATCCTGATGCGACCCCTGCTTGCGCGCCATGACAAATAAACTTGTAAATACTTCTGCAAAGGTGGCTTTTGCCCGCCTAACCCCTCTGGCTGCAGCACTTTTAGTGCTGCCTAGCGCCGGCTTATCTGCGTCACCATACGGCGTCGAGTCCAATGAAGGACTTTCAGTTTATGCCGCTGCTGAGCGTGACGATGAATTTATTGAGGCTCCTAAGCCACAACGTCCATCATCTTTGCTGATGCAACTGCCTAGCGTTCCTAGTCCGGTCGCTCCAAAATCGGTGAATCAGCCAAGCCCGAGCAGCGCGGTTAATCCGCCTACTACTGCTGAACCGGCAAGAGTTATTGAGCCCGCGAAACCAGCCGACAAAGTTGTCGTGGATGCTCCAGCTGCTGCGACATCGATAGCCGCCACGCCGACTAAAGATCTAGACAGTGTCGATACAGTCGGGACACGCCTAGGCTGGTTAACCACCGCTCAAATCGCACAACTGCCCGACGCCGACAAGCCGCCATTAGATGCCACTTGCCAAGGCGCATGGGCCACGCCTGTGCCATTGAGCACACCATTGGGCGACTTAGACACCTCCGACATCGAGGCTCTAGCCAACTCATTAAGCTATAACGATGAAGGTGGCGCTGATCTCAGCGGCAGCGTGCGCATCACACAGGGCGGCCGCCTGCTCGAAGCCGACAGCGGCAGCATCACGCAAGACCGTAACTTTGGTCGCTTCGATGGCAATGTGCGCATTGCTCAACCCGGCGTATTGCTCACCGGCGAACAAGCGGTAGTGAATATCAACACCAGCGCAGGCCAACTACTCAGCAGCGAGTTTGTCTCGCAAGCCATGCATGCCCACGGCCGCGCCGATCGTATGCGCCGCTTTAGCGACGGCACGCTATTAATCGACCGCGGCATTTACACCACTTGCGCACCAGGTAGTCGTGTCTGGTCATTTGAAGCGAAAGATATTGAGCTCAATCCCAACACCGGCATTGGCGAAGTTTATAGCGCTAAATTGCGCATTCAAGACGTGCCAATTCTGTACTTACCGTACTTCCGCTTTCCAATTGATGATCGCCGCCAAACCGGCATCTTGATTCCGCGCTTTGGTAACACCAACGATGGCGGCTTCGATCTGTCAGTGCCGATTTATTTGAATATTGCACCGCAACTCGATGCCACAGTGACACCGCGTCTGCTGAGCTCGCGCGGTGCCATGCTAGAAACCGAAACTCGCTATTTAACGCATGACTTTGGCAGCGGCGAGCTGAAAGCGGCTATTTTGCCTGGCGATCAAAAAACAGGTGAAGATCGCAAGTCCGCCTCGCTAGATCAGCGCGCTGATTGGCAAAATGGCTGGCGCGCACGTACCTCGCTGAATTATGTCTCAGATAATTTCTATTTCACCGATTTAGGCACTGACCTAAACCTCGCTAACCAAACGCACCAAGAGCGTTTAGGCGAAGTGTTTTACGACACACCAGACTGGCATTTCGTCGCTCGAGCACAAGGCTTTCAAACCATCGACCCCGATCTTTTAGATGTCGATAAGCCCTACTCACGCGTACCGCAATTTCTAGTCACCAGTGAGCGCGAGCGCTTACCGGGCTGGCAACGCAGCATGCGCGCCGAAGTAGCTCGCTTTGAGCGCAATATTGATGATGGCAGCGCGCCCGAAGTCAATGGCACACGCATACGCTTAGATCCAGAGGTTCGCTTTGATTATTCGCAACCTTGGGGCTATCTACGTCCAGCAGCCAAACTCAGCCACTTGAGCTATGCGCTCGATGGCAATGGCGTCACTGGCAATGAAGATACCAGCCTAACTGTGCCAACGCTAAGTCTAGACACAGGCCTAATATTCGAACGCTTCAGCAATAATGGCAGCTCGCAAGTACTTGAGCCACGCTTGTATTACCTCTACGCGCCGAATCGCGACCAAAGCTCATTGCCTAACTTCGACAGCGCCGTGACCACATTTAGCTATGATCAGCTCTTTCGTGATACCCGCTTTTCCGGCGGTGACCGCATCGATGATGCCAACCAGGTCGCTATCGGCTTAACCTCCCGCTGGCTCGACGCCGATGGCTTTGAGCGCCTACAAGCGTCATTAGGCCAAATTGTCTATTTGCGTGACCGCGAGGTTCGCTTAGACCCTGCAGTCGCAGTCGACACCAGCCCCGCATCTAGCTATGCCGGCAATATGACTTTCCGCGCCAATGAAGAAACCAGCTTTTTTGCCGACTTGCTGATGGACTCTGAAGGCTCTCGCCTCTCGCAATACAGCGTTGGCGCTAGCTACTTACCAAAAACAGGCGACCGCCTCTATAACGCCGGCTATCGCTTCCGCCGCGACGACCCAAGCATCGGCCAAAAAGCCGTCAGCCAAACTCAGCTATCCTTCGTTCAACCATTGGGCGTGAACTGGAAAGTGCTCGGCTTATGGAACTACGACATCAAGGAAAAAGAGTCACAAGAGGCCCTCTTTGGCGTATCGTACGAGGCTTGCTGTTGGCAGGTGCGCCTGTTTAAACGCAGCTTTATTGCCGATGCGGCGGCCAACAACAGCCCCACATCTGACCGTAGCCGCGAGGCTATCTTTATTGAAATCGTGCTAAAAGGTTTGGCAGGATTCGGCACTAACGTCGACACCTTGTTTGAGAAAAACGTGTTCGGCTACAACCAACTTGATCACAAAAAGGAAGGCTTTTAATGCGGCGCTATCTGCTGGCACTCACCTGCTTAACGACACTGCTAACTGGCGTATCGCACGCGGCGACAGCGGTCGATCAAGTCGCCGTCATCGTCAACGATGGCGTGATTTTGAAATCTGATATCGAAGCGCGTATGGGCGACCTGCGCTTTCAAGCGCAGCAGCGCGGCGCTCAAGTGCCAGACGATGCGCAGCTATTTGGTGCCGCTCGCGAACAGCTGATCATGGAAAACTTGCAGCTACAACTCGCTAGCCGCAACAGCATTCGCCCTGATGACAATACCGTGAATGCCGCGCTGGCAAATTTAGCCAAGCAAAATGGCTTAAGCCTTGACGCCTTTCGCGCCAAGCTCGACAGCACACCAGGCACTTCGTTCGAGTATTTGCGCAATGCCATTGCTCGCGAGCAAATCATTGAGCGTATGCGCCAACGCCGCATGAACGATCGCATCAATATTACTGATGCCGACATCAATCAGTTTATGGCCACGCCTGCCGGCTCCGAGCTAAACCGACAGCTCGATGTTCAGCTCAATAAAAAGTCAGAAGCTGCCGCGCCCGTTGCAGCGCCAACCATGGAGTATTTAGTCACGCAAGTGCTAGTGCCCGTGGAAGAAAGTGCCAACGCTAAAGAGCAGCTGCGCTTAGCCGATCTCGCCAAGCAAATTCTGCAGTTGCAAGCGCAGGCAATGACTCCCGAGCAGGCCATCGATAGCTTTAAAGGCAAAGCTCCTGAGGCCGCAATTGAGCCATTAGGCTGGCGTAGCACTGCGCAACTGCCCGACTTACTGCAAGCGCCGCTAGAGCGCTTGATCGCTGGTGATGCGCCAGAGCTAATTCGCTCACCGCGCGGCTGGCACTTAATTTGGCTACTGGATCGTCGCGAACTGCGCAGCCCAAACACACTATTGCCGCCACCACCGCCCGTCCCTACTACGGTCGTTAAGCAGCGTGAGGTGCGTCATATCCTCATGCGTCCCAATGACTTGCAGTCTAGCGAAGATATTCGTGAAGTCATGAATGTGCTTTATAAGAAGCTGAAAAATGGCGCCGACTTTGCTGAGTTAGCACGCATCAATTCGCAAGACCCAGGCTCTGCAGTAAAAGGTGGCGACTTGGGCTGGGTTTCGCCCGGCGACATGGTGCCTGCGTTCGACAGCATGATTGGGCAAACACCGATCGGTGCTATTAGCCAACCATTCCAAAGTAGTTTTGGCTGGCATATTTTGCGCGTCGATGGCGAGCGTGAAAAAGATATGCGCGAAACCGTTCTGCGTGATCGTGCTAAGCAGATTCTCTTTGCTCGAGCCTATGACGAAGAGCTTGGGGCATGGCTACGTGAGCTTCGCGCAGAAGCCTATGTCGACTTCCGTGGCAGCAACTAAGCCCTACTACTCTGCCGCCAAACGATAACCAACGCCGAGCTCCGTTAGCAAATAACGGGGCTCGCTTGGATTGGCTTCAATTTTCTGTCGCAGTTGCCGCAAATAAATCCGCAAATAGTGGGTGTCATCGCCATGATGGCGTCCCCATACCGCCTGCAATAGCTGAGCATGCGTGACCACTCGCCCAGCCGATTGCGCCAAAATGGCCAACATCTGAAACTCTTTCGGCGTTAATCTCACCGGCTCACCGGCCAGAGTGACTTGGCGCTGTGCTAAATCAATAAACAACTCAGCCACCGAATATTGCTGACTAATTGGCGTACTTTCGAGCCGCCTCCTCTGCGCCACGCGTAAGCGCGCTAAAAGCTCAGCCACACCAAATGGCTTGGTTAAGTAATCCTCCGCACCGGCATCAAGCGCTGCAATTTTTTCCTCTTCGCGGCTGCGTGCCGATACCACAATAACTTGCGCTGCACAGCGCTCTTTCAGCTGCGGCAATAGCTGAAGGCCATCAATATCTGGCAGGCCAAGATCGAGCAATATCAGTGCTGGATCATCTACGGCCACACGCGCTAAAGCTTCATTCCCCGACATCGCGGTGGTGACGACGTAGCCTTGAGCCGTCAGCGCCGTCGATAGTAATCGCACCAGGCTGGACTCATCTTCAATCACTAAAATATCAACGCTCATGCCTAGTCCCTACCTTCGGTCGCTGCATTAGCTACTGCTGTTTGAGCACTATTGCTTGGCAATGCAAGCTCATCGTCATCTGAAGCTTCATCGTAGTCGAGCATGGGTTGCGCGCTCGTCGGCAAGCTCAGAGTAAAACGTGCACCTTGCGGATCTCGACTACTCGCCACAATGCTTCCGTCATGGGCATCCATAATGGCACGACAAATCGTCAAGCCTAGCCCAGCGCCCGGTGCAGAACCCACGCTGTCGCCACGATAAAATTTCTGAAACAGCATGCTAGGGTCTTCACTAAAGCCCGGGCCATTGTCACTAATGGTCAAAGTCACAACATCGGCAAGAACCTTGGCGCGCACAGTAACCACAGTCTGCTCTGGCGTGTATTTACCAATATTTTCAAATAAATTGGCGAATACTCGCTCTAATAAACGTGGGTCAAAGCGCAGCAACGGCAAGTCATCAGGCAGTTCTACACGAATTTCTCGCGGCGCTAATGCACGACGCCATACCGCCAGAGCAGCGCCTAATACCTCTTCCAAGGCCTGCCAGTCTTGCTGCAGTTTTACCGGGCCGGACTCAAGTCGCGCTAACTCCAGCAAATTCTCAACGAGCACCTGCATGCGCCGCGACTCATCATAAATAAGACTCATGAGTTCGCGCTGAGCGGGCTCATCTAAGGTGATTTCATCAGACATTAACGATGAGCTCGCACCCACTAGACTTGCCAATGGCGTGCGCAAATCATGCGATAGCGCGCTTAATACCGAGTTGCGAAGGCGTTCGGTCTCTAGCTCACGGGTATAGCGATACAGCCGGTCTAGCTCGCGCGCCCGCTCGGTAGCGACCAGTGCTTGATCTCGCCAACGCGTGGTGAGCTGGCTAATAAACCAACTCAAACCGACAGTAATAAATAGCGTTAAGGCGTACTGCCCCGTTTCCGCAACATCCAAAAATGCCCATGGCACATAGAGCACGGCATAAGCCAAACCACCCAGCACCGACGCCAACACAGCTGCGCCACGACCGCCCCAATAGGCCACCATGACGGCGGCCATAACAAATAGTAAGACGAGATTTGGTAGCGACACATAGGGCTGCAATAGCCATGCGAGCAAGGTAGTCGCCGCCAACACGCTGAGCGCAAAAACGTATGGGCGTAAACTCAGCCACGACAACATAACGCTCTCCATGAAAGGCCACATAAAAAGCGTGTGTGAAAATAACTACGCCGATTTTACGGGATTTTTACTTGGCGGCGCGGAGCAATCATCTAACAATAGCCAAGTCGTTAATCAGGCCACCTCTGCTGGCCATAACACCTGCACTGCAGCCCTTTGCGGTAGGCCTCCAGCGCAGAGCGTCCGACGTCGGCATTCACTCCCCTCTCAGGTTGCCTATGGCACAATGGCGTGAATGACCGACGCACGGGATGCACCTTCGCATGTCACACCCTCATATCATTTCACGCCTAGCGCTAACGCCCGGCGAACCCGCTGGCATTGGCCCCGATCTGCTTGTGCAGATTGCCCAAGAGTCGTGGCCGGCGCAACTCATTGCCATTAGCGATAGCGCCATGCTGCTGCGTGCTGCTGCGCGCTTGAAGCTGCCGCTGAGCTGTAGCGCTTGGCAGCCTAACTCACCTGCTTCAGAGCATACGCCTGGGCATTTGTGGGTTTGCGAAACGCCATTGCCCGAACAGGAGCAGCCCGGCCAACTCAATACCGCACTAGTGCCTGCAGTCTTGGCCTCACTAACCCGTGCCTGCGATGGTTGTCTAGATGGTGGCTTCGATGCATTAATAACTGCCCCGCTGCACAAGGCGGTGATTAACGACGCTGGCATTGCCTTCAGCGGCCACACCGAGTTTCTGCAAGAGCGATGCGGCGTTGAGCGCGTGGTGATGATGCTGACCTGCCCCGGCTTGCGCGTGGCGCTGGCTACGACGCACTTACCCTTGCGCGATGTTGCCGATGCCATCACGCCGACACGCCTGAAGCAGGTGTTACGAATTTTGCACGCCGATTTACGCGATAAGTTTGGTATTGCTCAGCCGCGAATTTATGTCACTGGCCTGAATCCGCACGCCGGCGAGGGTGGGCATTTGGGCCGCGAAGAAATTGAAATTATTGAGCCCACACTCGCGGCCTTGCGCGAAGAAGGTTTAAGCCTCATCGGCCCACTGCCCGCCGACACACTGTTTACGCCACAGCATTTGCAGCAGGCCGATGCCGTCTTGGCGATGTATCATGACCAAGGTTTGCCGGTGCTAAAACACGCTGGCTTCGGCAATGCCGTGAACATCACGCTAGGCCTACCAATTATTCGCACCTCAGTTGATCACGGCACCGCGCTCACACTCGCCGGCACCGGTCTTGCCAATGCCGGCAGCTTGAAAGCCGCCATCCATGAGGCACTTGCCATGATCAACGCTAGACGCTCGCTATTGGGCACACAGGATTTACTCGTATGAACTCACCTCGCCCAAAGCGCCGCCCATCAGGAAAAGCTGTTGAGGGCCATGTTGTACGCAAACGCTTTGGCCAAAACTTTCTCCATGATGAGCGCGTGATTCAGCAAATCGTCGCCAGCTTCACGCCAATTCCTGGCCAATCAGTGGTGGAAATTGGTCCAGGCTTAGCAGCACTGACAAAGTTTTTATTGCCAGCCGTTGAGCGCCTGCACGTCATCGAGCTCGATCGTGACTTAGCTGCTCGTTTGCCAAAAACACTGGCAGGTCTCGGCGAGCTGATCATTCACGAAGGCGATGCGCTGAAGTTCGATTTCAGCACCTTGGCGAGTGCCGATGCGCCGATTCGTGTCATTGGCAACCTGCCCTATAACATCTCCACACCGCTGATTTTTCATTTGCTTAGCCATAGCGAACTGATCGTCGACATGACTTTTATGCTGCAGAAGGAGGTGGTCGATCGGCTGTGCTCAGGCCCCGGCGATTCAGCCTATGGACGACTGAGTGTGATGACGCAATATCGCTGCTTGCCCGAATGGCTATTTGATGTGCCGCCAGAGGCATTTAATCCGCCGCCGAAAGTGATGTCGGCGATCATTCGCCTCACGCCACACGCTGTGTTGCCACATCCTTGCCGTGATGAAAAACTGCTCGGCGAAGTTGTCGGCACTGCATTTACTATGCGCCGAAAAACCTTACGCAATGCCCTAGGAAAATACCCCGCCAGCGCATTGGAAAAGGCTGGCGTAAACTTAGGTGCTCGCCCTGAAACCTTGTCAGTGGCAGACTATGTAGCCATTACACACGCCCTTTTGGACGAACCCACATGAGCCAATCAGTGCAAGCAACCGACGAGCGCGGCATCCGCGTATCGGTGCGCAGCGAATACCTTGCAGAGCCATCGAGCCCGAGTGATCAGCGTTATGTGTTTGCCTATCACATTCATATTAAAAACGAAGGCACGCGCACCGTGCGCCTGCTAACACGGCACTGGATCATCACCAATAGCGAAGCCAGCGTGCAGGAAATTCGCGGCGATGGCGTGATTGGCGAGCAGCCCGTTTTAGCCCCGGGCGAATTTTTCGAATACACCAGTGGCACCGTGATCGAAACGCCGGTGGGCAGCATGCACGGCTCCTATGGCATGCTCGATGATATTGGCGAGCGCTTCGAATCGCCGATTCCTGCCTTCACGCTGGCTATCCCTCGCGTACTAAACTGATGCGCCATTTTCTCATCGGCGATGTGCAAGGTTGTCGAGCCGCGCTCGAAGACTTATTAGTGCGCATCGCCTTTGATCCAGCGACCGATCATGTGTTTTTTGCTGGTGATTTAGTCGCACGCGGGCCAGATTCACTTGGCACATTGCGGCTTATTAAAAATCTTGGTTCAGCTGCCAGCACCGTGCTCGGCAACCATGACTTGCACTTGTTAGCAGCCTTTCACGGCCATGCCAGAGTGAAGCCAAAAGATCTCACACAGCCGATTCTAGATGCATTCGATGCCACTGAGCTCATGCGCTGGCTGCAGCAACAGCCGCTGCTGATCACACTGCCCACAGGCGATGTGCTGACCCATGCAGGTCTACCGCCAAGCTGGTCTTTTGAGCAGGCGCAAACGCTCGCCTTTGAGGTTGAAACCATCCTACGCAGCGAACACGCCGCTGGTTTTTTTGCCGCCATGTATGGCAACGAGCCCAGTGCGTGGAGCGATGACTTAGCTGGCACCGATCGCCTGCGCGTCATCACCAATCATTTCACTCGCATGCGTTTAATCGACGCCGATGGCCAGTTAAATTTTCAGCACAAAACTGGCAATAGCGATCTGCCCGAAGGCTTTAAGGCATGGTTTGATTGGCCGGCTCTGCGCCCTGTTGCCCAGCGCGTATTTTTCGGCCATTGGGCAGCGCTCGACAGCATCACTCATCAAACCCATGCCATCGCACTCGATAGCGGCTGCGTCTGGGGCAAATACCTCACGGCCTATTGCCTAGAGACCGGCGAACGCACGACCAGTACACCGGGGCTGACATGAGCCCGCAGATTTATCGCGTTGGCGGTGCCGTGCGTGATGAGCTGCTCAGCCTGCCGGTACATGACATCGATTATGTGGTGGTAGGCGCAACACCGGAATGGCTAACCGATCAAGGCTATCGCCAAGTTGGACATGAATTCCCCGTGTTTTTGCATCCCGAAACGCAGGCCGAATACGCTTTAGCGCGCACCGAGCGCAAACAAGGCGCGGGCTATCATGGCTTTATTTGCGACTTTCATCCTGATGTGAGTTTGGAGGCCGATCTTGAGCGCCGCGACCTCACCATCAACGCCATGGCCAAAGCTGACGATGGCGCGCTAATCGACCCCTACGGTGGCCAACAAGACTTAGCCGACCGATTACTGCGACACGTCTCACCGGCGTTTGCTGAAGATCCACTGCGTGTGCTGCGCGTTGCACGATTTGCCGCACGTTTTCATAGTCTTGGCTTTCGCGTGGCCAACGATACATTAGCGCTGATGCGCGAACTGGCAGAGTCAGGCGAACTAGCACTGCTAACGCCCGAGCGCGTGTGGCAAGAAACCGAACGTGCGCTAATGAGCGACGCACCGCAGATTTATTTCCAAGTACTGCGCGATTGTGGCGCGCTAAAGATCTGTTTTCCCGAAGTCGATGCGCTCTTTGGTGTGCCCCAGCGCGCGGATTATCACCCCGAAATAGACACCGGCGTGCACACGCTAATGGCCTTAGGCCAGGCCGCGCGCCTGCAAGCCTCAAGCGCTGTCCGCTTTGCTGTGCTCGTGCATGATCTCGGCAAAGCCCTAACGCCAGACCCTGTTTTACCAAGCCATACCGGCCATGAAGTTCGCGGCCTGCCATTGATCGATGCGCTCTGCGCTCGCCTAAAAGTGCCGGCGACACATCAGGCCTTAGCTCGCGTCGTTGGCGAGTTTCATCTTGACTGCCATCGCGCCAACACACACTCGGCAGAAGTTTTACTTGATCGTTTGCAGCGCGTAGATGCATGGCGCCGACACGAGCGCCTAGGCGAGTTTCTCAATGCCTGCGAGGCCGATGCTCGTGGACGCACAGGCTTGGAAGATCGCCCGTATTGGCAGCGCGATTTTTGGTTAGGCGCTGCTGCTGCCTGTCATATCGACAATGCCGCGCTTGTTGCGCAAGGTTATCGTGGTGCGGAAATGGCTAACGCCATTGCGGCCATACGACTAGAAAGACTGACTGAATTTAAGGCGAGTTGGCAGGCTAAGCATGAATAATTCTGACGCTCCCGTTGCGCTAATCACAGGTGCTGCAAAGCGAGTTGGCGCAGCCATTACTGAGCAGTTACACGCCTTAGGCTGGCGCGTATTGGTGCATTGCCATCACAGCGAGGCCGATGCTGAAAGCCTGTGCCAGCGCCTAAATCTCCAGCGCTTAGATTCAGCGCACTATCTCGTCGCCGACCTTAGCGATGCAAATGCAATTACAGCACTAGCCGAGAAAGCACAGGCGCATTGGGGGCGACTCGATGCATTGGTGAACAACGCCTCCAGCTTCTACCCCACGCCCTTTGGTGGTGCCACGCAAAATGACTGGGACCTTCTTTTCGCTAGCAATGCGCGCGCTCCGTATTTCCTAAGCCAAGCGCTGCGGCCTGCATTGGCAGCACGTGGCGCTGGCGCCATCGTCAATATCATTGATATTCACGCTGCATATCCGCTGCAAGATCACAGCCTCTACTGCATGGCAAAAGCAGCCAATGCCGCCATGACTCGGGCACTAGCAAAGGAGCTGGCACCTGCTATTCGTGTCAATGGTGTGTCGCCAGGCGCAATTGCCTGGCCCGAAGGTAGCGGTGAAATGAGTGAGGCAATGAAGACCGAGATCTTGCGCACCGTGCCCATGGGGCGAGTTGGCGGCGTTGAGGCAGTTGCTGAAGCAGTGGTGTTTTTAATTACTGGGACTAGCTACATCAATGGTCAGATTATCGCTGTCGATGGCGGTCGCACGGTCTGGGGCTGAGCCCGCCGACAACAGGCCTAGCGCTCGTTAAGTAACAAACGCCCGGACCTACTGAGCTGGCTTCACACCACGCTCTATCAGCACACCAACATCTTTCGCACCACGTACCGCACCTGGCTTGCTCACACGCAGGCGGCACCACGGCACCGAAAACTCCTCGCGTAAAATCTGCCAAATCGACTCAGCCAAGGTTTCAACCAGTTGGTAATGCGCCTGCTCCACATGCGACTTCAGTCGCTCCGACACCGCTCGATAATCCAGTGCCTCGGCAATCGTGTCGGTAGCCGCAGCTGGGCGAATGTCCCAAGCCATCTCCAAGTCCAAACTCAGCGTCTGCTGGATGCGGCGCTCCCATTGAAACATGCCAATGACCGTCTCAATTTTGAAATCTCGAATGTATACAATGTCCACGTGTTGCCCCGTTTCGCGCCTGATTTTTTTGCTAAGATGCGAGCCACACACCCCAAGTTGGAGCGACTATGAGCCCTGAATCTATTGCCGACTTTGTTGCGATTGCGGCGCTGATTCTAGCCTATCTCGCCGGCTCTGTTTCGGCCGCGATCATTGTTTGTCGTGTTATGGGCTTGCCCGACCCGCGCACCGATGGCTCACGCAACCCTGGCACTACCAATGTGCTACGCCTAGGCGGCAAAAAAGCCGCGATCCTAACTTTGCTCGGCGACATGCTAAAAGGCGTATTGCCAGTCCTTGCAGCGCGCTATTACGGGCTCGATGTGATGCTGGTTAGCGCCATTGGCTTCGCCGCCTTTATGGGTCATTTATACCCGATCTTTTTTCGCTTCGAAGGTGGCAAAGGTGTGGCGACTGCGCTCGGCGTTTTACTCGCACTATCGCCAATTATTGGCGGCACCGTGATCGCGCTTTGGATTACGGCATTTGCTCTAACACGCTACTCCTCGCTTGGCGCCATCGTTGGCTTTATTGCCGCGCCCATCCTTACTCAGTTTTTGCTACCCGAAGCCATGCTCGGCGTGGTCGGCATGAGCTTGCTGCTATTGGCGCGCCACAAAGCCAATATGAAGGCGCTAATCGAGGGCACTGAACGCCGCTTTAAATAGCGGCGGCGGCTTATCTTGAATAGACCTTAGATGGCTGCCAGCTCAGTCATTGGCCATCGCGCACGCACATTAACCGTTAGGTCTTGACGCTCACCCGCACGCAAACGCTGCGCGCCAGCAAAGGCGATCATTGCGCCGTTATCAGTGCAAAAAGCTGGAGCAGGATAAAACGCTTGGCCACCGATAGGTTTCAAGGCTAGCGCTAAGTCATGGCGCAGGCGCTTATTTGCACTGACACCACCCGCTAGTACCAAGCGCTTCAAGCCAGTCTGCTTTAATGCGCGTAAGCATTTGCGAATTAAGGTATCGACCGCTGCCGCCTCAAAACTTGCACAAATATCGGCAACTTTAGTTGGCGAATCCTCTGATTGATTGCGCGCGGTGAGCACAGCGGTTTTTAAGCCACTAAACGAGAAGTCCAAACCTGGGCGGTCGAGCATTGGGCGTGGAAATTTAAAGGCATCATCACGGCCAGTTAAGGCTAGACGCGCCACCGATGGCCCGCCGGGATAGTCCAGCCCGAGCATTTTGGCGACTTTATCGAAGGCCTCGCCGGCAGCATCGTCGATGGATTCGCCGAGCAGCTCGTAACGGCCAATACCTTCAACTTTCATGAGCTGGGTATGGCCGCCAGAAACCAATAGGGCGACAAAAGGAAACTCAGGCGGCTCAGCCTCTAGCAAAGGCGCTAGCAAATGCCCTTCCATATGATGCACGCCGACGGCAGGCACGCCCCAGGCGTAGGCCAGCGAGCGTGCCATTAGCGCACCTGTTAACAGCGCGCCAGCAAGCCCAGGGCCCGATGTGTAGGCGATACCATCGATGCTATCGGCACTGATGTCGGCATCGGCCATCATGCCGCGCACTAAGGGCACGAGGCGGCGAATATGGTCGCGCGAGGCCAGCTCGGGCACCACGCCGCCATAGTCTTTATGCATCTCAATTTGGCTATGCAGGCGATGCGCCAATAGCCCAGCCCCCGGCGCATCGTCATAAATAGCGACGCCAGTTTCATCACACGAGGTCTCAATACCTAGCACGCGCATGCCATTTCTCTCCATTTTTCATGGCGCGAAGTGTAGCGCTCTACACAGGGTGTTTGCCATTCCAGATGAATCTGGCTAAAATCCGCGCCCCACGCCCCCGATGGCGTTCCGTAATTTGTAACAGGTGAGCAATTCATGCCCAACGTTAAAGTAAAAGAAGGCGAACCGTTTGACGTCGCACTGCGTCGCTTCAAGCGTTCATGCGAAAAAGCTGGTGTGTTAGCCGATGTTCGCAAACGTGACTTCTACGAGAAGCCCACGCAAGAGCGCAAGCGCAAAGCCGCTGCCGCTGTTAAGCGTCACGCCAAAAAAGTACAGCGCGAAGCCGTAAAAGTTAAACGCTTGTACTAAGCCATGCTGGTTACGCGAGCAGATTCTTTTGCGCTCGCGTACCGCATAGCTGCGTTGGTCACATCTGCTTTATTTCTATCGCTTCAGCATTCACTCGCTGTATGAGCTAGCTTTGCCATGCCTGCACTAAAAGTTCGTCTAACAGATGCCATGAAAGACGCCATGCGCGCCCAGCAAAAAGATCGCCTGCTGGTGATCCGCACCGCACTCGCCGCGTTTAAACAAATTGAAGTCGATGAGCGCATTGAGCTCGATGATGCCCGCTCCTTAGGCGTCATGGAAAAACTAGTGAAGCAGCGCCGCGAATCCGCCGCCGCTTTTATTGCTGGTGATCGCCAAGAGTTGGCCGAGCGTGAAAATACTGAGATAGCCATTCTGCAAGAGTTTTTGCCAGCGCCATTAAGCGAAGAGGAACTACTCTCGCTGATTTCCGCTGCCATTGCTGAAGCTGGTGCCACTAGCCCGAAAGACATGGGTAAAGTGATGAATTTATTGCGCCCCATGGTCGCTGGTCGTGCCGATGTCGGTGCACTGTCGCAGCAAGTTAAAGCGCGCCTTTCAATTTAAGAAAGCGCCAGCCTAGAGATCGTCAGCCAAAAAAGCTCCTGCTCAATTGACTGACGATTGCGCTGCAAAGCTTGCTGTCGCACACTCAACTCCCCGTTTCTGCTTGAGCATTAGCCCGCATGTCCGCTGGTCGTATTCCGCAATCATTTATCGATGAAGTGCTTTTGCGCACCGATGTCGTCGATCTGATTGACGCACGCGTCAAGCTCAAGCGTGCGGGCAAAAATTACTCGGCCTGCTGCCCTTTCCATCAAGAAAAATCGCCCTCGTTTACGGTCAATCGCGAGAAGCAGTTTTATTACTGCTTCGGCTGTGGTGCCACCGGTAACGCACTGAGCTTTCTGATAGAGCACGACCGTCTCGACTTCATTGATGGCCTGCGCCAACTCGCTGGTGCCGCCGGTTTAACACTACCTGAAACACGCGATGCCGCCGCGGCACACAAGCCAACACAGCAGCCCTTATTCGATGCTCTTGAGCGCGCCGCCGTATTTTTTGAGCAGCAACTTCGTAGCGCCACGCAGAAGCAGCGCGCCGTTGGCTATCTAAAAAATCGTGGTGTTAGCGGCGCAATCGCCAAGCAGTTTCGCATTGGATACGCGCCGCCAGGCTGGGATAACATGCTGCAAAGTCTTGGCCAAGACACGGCCATGCGCGATCTCTTGCTAGCCTCGGGTTTGGCTATTTTCAACCCGCAGCGCCAATCTCACTATGACGCGATGCGCGATCGGGTAATTTTCCCCATCCGTGATTTTCGTGGTCGCGTCATCGCCTTTGGTGGTCGCGTACTCAACGACGACAAGCCCAAATATTTGAACTCGCCTGAGTCACCGGTGTTCCACAAAGGCCAAGAACTGTATGGGCTTTATGAGGCACGCCAGTCCGGCAAGCTCACACGCCTACTCGTGGTCGAAGGCTATATGGATGTGGTCGCGCTCGCGCAAGCCGGCATCCATGAGGCCGTGGCAACGCTTGGCACAGCCACTAGCACCACGCATGTCGAACGCCTATTTCGCGTCGTGCCCGAAGTCGTTTTTTGCTTCGATGGTGACAGCGCTGGCCGCCGCGCTGCTTGGCGCGCCCTAGAGAATGCCCTGCCCGCTCTGCGCGATGGCGTTGGTGCGAAGTTTCTTTTTCTGCCCGATGGCGAAGACCCCGATAGCCTTGTGCGCAAAGAAGGCGCGGCGATGTTTCGTGCGCGCATCGATGCCGATTCCGTGCCGCTTGCCGACCAATTATTTAAGCATTTAAGTGAATCGCTAAACCTAGCGTCGATCGAAGGCCGCACGCAGCTCGCGACCGTGGCGCTGCCATTGCTGATGACTATGCCGGAGTCGCTGTTTCGCACCTTGCTATTGCAGCGCCTAAGCGAGATCACTCAGCTCAGCGTGGCCGTGCTGGAAAAGCAGCTCGCGCAAATGTTAGAAAAGCATGAGGCACAGACTGTGGCGCGTGAGCAGGCAGCGAAAGCTGCCGCTGAGGCCGTGGCGCAGACTGCTCAACAGACAGCGAGCACGCAGCAGTCACATCGTCATGCGCAGAGTAATTATGAGCAGAATCATCAGCCCCAACATGACAGCTCGCATGATGCCGCCTATGACACACACTGGGCCGCAGACGATGACGAGCGCAGCTCCATTGACGAGGCTTATTACGCCAGCCTAGCAAGCTCATCGAACCAGAGTGATGAGCGACCATCGAGCTTTACGCCGAGCAAGCGCCCATTCACCCAACAAGCAGCACGCAAGCTGCGCCCGCAAGCGCCGGCACGACCTGGGCTACGCTCATTGTCGGCGCAGGCCATTCGCCTGTTGCTGCGCGAGCCAAGCCATGCGCAACTCTGGCCTGAAGCCATGCTAGGCAGCCTCAACGACCCCGAAACCGAGCTGCTTTGCACATTGGCCCAGGCTCTACGAGAAGCGCCAGAACGCTCCTTAGCGGCGTTACTAGGAAGCTGGCATGGCCGACCCGAAGGTGAAGCATTAGCCTCCATCGCAGCTGCTGAAAGCCTTTTGCCCGATGCCGACAGCACATTGGAAGCTGAAGCGCTGAGCCATCGCTTACACAGCCGATTACTCGAACAGCGCATTGCTCATGCCGATAACACACTGCAAAAATCGCCAAATATGGAAAACCTACTGGCTTTAACGCTGGCAAAGCGTGAGTTCGCTGACTGGATGCGTCAATTGCCGCAAGCACCGAGTAGCTGAGTACGCTTGTGAGCTGACAAACACCCCCTTCTCGGCTTATAATCCCGCTCTTATTTTGCAGCCGTTGCGCGAGGGGCCACATGAGCACCAAAAAGCCGAACACGCCAGATCCATCTCAGCAAGACGCAGATGGACCAGACGATATGCCGTTGGATAAGGCAAAGCGTAACTCCCTGCTCGCCGAGCTCATCAAGCGCGGCAAAGATCAAGGCTATCTGACCTATGGCGAGGTGAACGATCACCTTCCTGAATCGGTCACTGAAAGCGAGCAAATCGAAGACATCATTCAGATGCTCAATGACCTGGGCATCCCGGTGCACGAGCGCGCGCCTGCCGCTGACGACCTCATGCGTGAGGAAACGCCAGAAGCCAGCGACGATGACCTCGCCGCCGAAGAAGCCGCTGCCGTTTTGGCCTCGGTGGAGAACGAACCCGGCCGCACCACCGACCCCGTGCGTATGTATATGCGCGAAATGGGCACGGTCGAGCTGCTCACCCGCGAAGGCGAAATTGCTATCGCCAAACGCATCGAAGAAGGCATCCGCGACGTTCTGCACGCCATGGCTTATTGGCCACGTGCGGTGGAATTACTAGTCGATGAGTTTGATGCAATCGATGCTGGCGAGCGCCGCATTAATGACGTTATCTCTGGCTTTTTAGATCCTGATGATGATGGCGCTAGCGCACCTAAAGAAGTTGATCACAACGCGGCCCTAGCCGCGTTGGCCGCCAAGAAAGCCAAAGAGGCGAAAGACGCTAAGGATGCAAAAGGCTCAAAAGACGCCAAAGCAGACGATAGCGAAGAGGAAGAAGAAAGCACTACTGATGACGATACTGCCGATGAAAATGATGGCGGCATCGACATGGAAAAGCTGGCAGCGCGCGTGGATGCACTACGCAAGCAGCTAAAGAAAACGGACAACTCCGAAGAGCGCCAAGGTCGCGAATCGAAAGTGTGGCAAACCAATGTCGAAGAACTGGCTAACCAGTTCATGATGTTCAAATTGACGCCACGCGTGTATGACGGCATCGCTGAGCATATTCGCTCCAACATCAGCATCATTCGTGCGCAAGAACGCGTGATCATGATTTCCTGCGTACGTCGCGCTCGCATGGATCGCAGCCATTTCCTCGCCGACTTCCCCGGCAATGAAATTGACCTGACGTGGCTAGATGGTGTTGTCAGCAAACGTAAATCGATTGCTAAAGCTCTTGAAACACAACGCGAATATATTATTCGTGCGCAAGAACGCCTGCTTGAAGTTAGTGACAATCATGGCGGCTTAAGCATCGCCGAAATAAAAGCGATCAGCCGCCGCATGAGCGTTGGCGAAGCGAAAGCACGTCGCGCCAAAAAGGAAATGGTCGAGGCCAACCTGCGTTTGGTTATTTCGATTGCGAAGAAATACACCAACCGTGGCCTGCAGTTCTTGGACTTGATCCAAGAAGGCAATATCGGCTTGATGAAAGCCGTCGACAAGTTTGAATACCGTCGTGGCTTTAAGTTTTCGACCTATGCGACATGGTGGATTCGTCAGGCCATCACCCGTTCGATTGCTGACCAAGCGCGCACCATTCGTATCCCCGTGCACATGATTGAGACCATCAACAAGCTCAACCGCGTGTCGCGTCAGATGCTGCAAGAAATGGGTCGCGAACCAACGCCAGAAGAACTCGGCGAACGCTTAGAAATGCCTGAAGACAAAGTGCGCAAAGTCCTGAAGATCGCGAAAGAGCCGATCTCCATGGAGACGCCGATTGGTGATGATGAAGACAGCCATTTAGGTGACTTCATTGAGGACACTTTGGTGACCTCGCCTATCGATGCTGCGACCTCGGAAGGCCTTCGTGAAGCAACGCGTGAAGTTTTAGAAAACCTCACGCCACGCGAAGCGAAAGTGCTGCGTATGCGCTTCGGTATCGATATGAATACCGACCATACCTTGGAAGAAGTGGGCAAACAGTTTGATGTCACGCGTGAGCGTATTCGTCAGATTGAAGCGAAAGCGCTGCGTAAGCTGCGCCATCCAACTCGCTCCGAACACCTGCGTTCATTCCTCGACACTGAGTAATCTGGCAAACGCGGCGCTCTGTGAGTTTGCAGAGCGCCGCCTTTAACAGCTCAATGTTCTTGGACATAAAAAAACCGGCCTTTAAAGCCGGTTTTTTTATGTCTCGCGCATTTTACTTCATGCGGCTCGAACCCATCGCAATCAGCTTTTGATAGCCCGATGGGAAGATGCGCACGACCAAATCTAAAACCTTGGCATCGGCACCAATAAGTAAGCGGCGCTGATTTTTTTCCACGGCACGAAGCATTTGTGCAGCAGCTTCATCGGCAGTGGTACGGAATAGTTTTTCAAACTTGGCGGTGCTGCTCGCATCCATACCAATCTTGCTGATTGACTGATCCATACGCGCCGCTTTGGCGATATTGGTTTTAATGCCACCGGGATGAACGCTGGTCGCGCTCACACCAACTTTTTGCAAATCCAATTCTTCGCGCAAAGCTTCAGTGAAGCCACGCACAGCAAATTTCGAGGCGTTATAGGCGCTCTGCGAAGGCACAGCAATCAAGCCAAACAAGCTGCTGGTGTTAATGATATGGCCATCACCAGCATCCTTTAGGTAAGGCAAGAATGCCTTGGTGCCATGCACCACTCCCCAAAAGTTGATGTTCATGATCCATTCAAAATCATCGTAACCACCACCGTCGACTACTGAGCCGAGAGCAACGCCAGCGTTGTTGAAGATCAAATTTACTTTGCCATGGTCGCCGGCAACTTTATCGGCCCAAGCAAAAACGGCGTCTTTATCGGCAACATCGAGCTTCTGCGAGGTGACTTTAACGCCAGTGCCATCGAGCAGTTTGACTGTTTCAGTCAAGCCTTTTTCATTGATGTCGCTAAGTGCTACGTGACAGCCGCGTGCGGCCAACAACACAGCAAGCGAACGACCCATGCCAGAACCAGCACCGGTGATGGCAGCCACTTTATTCTTGAAATCTTTCATAAGGAAACCCTAATACGGTGACAGTGAACGATGGCACGATATAAGTGACAACGCGCCATGTCAATGAATTTTAAAACCCGCCGCACTTACTCTGAGCGCGACGAGCCTTAAATCAACCTTATAGTGCCGCAGCTAATTCAGCACCTTCACGAATGGCACGACGCGCATCAAGCTCACCAGCCAGCTTGGCACCACCAATTACGTGGTAACGGCTGTCGGTAATTTTGCCTTCAGCATCGCGCGGCAGCATATCTGTCACTGACTCTTGGCCCGCGCACAAAATTACATGATCGACATCGAGGATACGCTCCTCACCATCCACACGAATATGCAAACCAAGGTCATTGACCTTTACATATTCAACTTCGGCGAGCATTTTCACACCAAATTGACCAAGTAATAATTTGTGCGCCCAGCCCGTGGTTTTACCTGGGCCTGCACCCATTTTTTTCACGCCAGGCTTACGTTGCAACATGGTGATTTCACGCGAAGCAAAACGACGCTCAGGTGCCGTTAGGCCATTCTCGGTGACATCAAAATCGATGCCCCAATACTTCGCCCAATGTTCGACCGACTGATTGTGCTCTTCGAGAAGGTAGGCGCAGGTGTCGACACCAATACCACCGGAGCCAATCACTGCCACGCGTTGGCCAACATTAACTTCGCCGCGCAGAACTTGGGCGTAATCCAACACTTTCGGATGGTCAATGCCAGGAAAGCGTGGAATGCGTGGTTTGACGCCGGTAGCAATGACGATGTCATCAAAGCTTGCCAAATCCTCATGGCTAACACTGGTGTTGAGCTTCACTTTCACGCCGCTACGTTCTACTTCATAGCGATAGAAACGAATGGTTTCTTGGAACTCTTCTTTGCCAGGCACGGCGGCGGCCATATTAAATTGGCCACCGATATCTGCTGCTGATTCAAACAGTGTGACGTCATGACCACGATCGGCAGCTACTGTGGCGGCGGTTAGGCCAGCCATGCCACCGCCAACGACGGCGACTTTTTTCGGCTTCGTCGACTTCACATAGACCAATTCAGTTTCGTAACCCGCACGTGGGTTTACCAAGCAAGTAGCACGCTTGTTTGAGAAGGTCAGATCCAAGCAACCCTGGTTGCAGGCGATACAAGTATTGATAGCTTCTGGCTTGCCTGCCGCTGCTTTATTTACGAAGTCTGGATCGGCCAAGAGCGGACGCGCCATCGAAATCAAATCGGCATCGCCGCTTTCAACGATGTCTTCGCAAACCTCAGGCGTATTGATGCGGTTTGATGCCATCACCGGCACCTTCAGCTCTTTTTTGATGCGCGCAGTAACGCTACGGAAAGCCGCACGTGGCACTTGCGTGGCGATGGTCGGGACACGCGCTTCATGCCAGCCAATACCGGTATTGAGAATAGTTATGCCTGCGGCCTCAAGGGCTTTGCAGATGGTCACGATCTCATCCCAGGTATTACCACCGGGCACTAAATCGATCAGCGACATGCGATAGCAAATAATGAAGTTCGGGCCAACTTTTGCACGCACGGCCTTAACAATTTCTACCGGTAAGCGCATGCGATTTTCTACCGAGCCACCCCATTGATCGGTACGCTGGTTCACTCGTGAACAGATGAACTGGTTCAGCAAATAACCTTCTGAACCCATGATCTCCACGCCGTCGTAACCGGCCATTTGTGCCAAACGAGCAGAGTGAGCGTAGTCTTTGATGGTCGACAGAATAACCTTTTCGGTCATTGCCTTTGGTTTAAACGGGTTGATGGCCGACTTCACCGCCGACGACGACACCTGAAATGGGTGATAGCCATAACGACCGGCGTGCAGCATTTGCATAAGAATTTTGCCACCGTGCTCATGCACCGCTGACGTCACTCGGCGATGATTCAAAATATCGCCGTAACTATTCATGGTGCCGGCTGCAGGCAGCAACCAACCTTGGCGATTCATTGCGATACCACCGGTAATCATCAATGCCGTACCGCCCTTGGCGCGCTCAGCAAAATAGGCCGCAAGCTTGCCGTAATTCCAGAAGCGATCTTCTAAGCCAGTGTGCATGGAGCCCATGACGATGCGGTTGCGAAGCGTGGTGAAGCCTAGATCGAGCGGGGCCAGCATGTGATTAAAAGCAGTCATTGTAATTAAGTCCTCGTCAAAACGACGTTAGCGCGCTAAAGTTAACACCGTTAAGATACGAGGATTTACGGCAATGTCAAGAGCGCCAAGCAAGCCTAGCTATCATCATGGTGACCTGCGTCATAGCATAATTACAGCGGGTCTTGCTCGCATTCGAGCTGAGGGCGTGCAGGCTTTGAGCTTACGACAATTGGCGGATGAGCTTGGCGTTTCGACACCAGCGCTTTATCACCACTTCCGCAGCAAGCACGCCTTACTCACAAGCCTAGGTGAGGCTGCGATGGCGGAGTTTGTGGTGGTCATGCAGGCGGCCATCACAAGCGATGCTAGCGCGGAAAGTTTTGCACTGGGTTACGTCGGCTTTGCTCGTCGCGAGGCCGCGCTGTATGACTTAATTTTCGGCAGCCTGCTCTGGCGTGACCCTAATGCAGAATCATTTCGAACGGCTGCTAGGGCACATGTGCGCATCATTACGCAGCATGTTCAGAGCATGCAAGATCGCGGAGAACTACCCGCCAGCGTCAGCGCCCTACGTGTCGTGCAGGTTGCTTGGGCCACGCTTCATGGCCTCTGCCGTATGTATAACGATGGCCTGGCATTTACCGCAGAGACTATCGAGGACATCGCAAAAACGGCTATGGCATTGATTCATCAAGCCTTAGACAAAAGCTCGCCGTAGAGCTTGTGTGTAATACAAAAATAATAGCAATACAGGCAGGGTAAGCGTCTTGATTTAGCGATGAGACTGCCGACATGCACAACGTTCTCCGCCTCGCCATCATCGGTGCCGGCGCCAGCGGCTTAATAGCCGCCAGCGAAGCTCAGCATCAAGGCCTGCTCTGCACAGTCTTCGATAAAGCCCGCCGCGCCGGTGGCCGACTGGCTTCGCGCCGCAGTGACTGGGGCAGCTTTAATCATGGTGCACCGTTTTTATCCATGCCAACACAGGCTCCCACTCCCAGCGATCCGCGCCTGCAACACGCCCTGAGCCATGGACTGAGCACACTTCATGTCAGCGCCATCCATGGTGAAAAACAGCCTGCGTTTGTGCCTAGCGACAGCATCAATAGCCTCGCACAGCTGTGGACACAAGGCCTTACCTGCCACTTTGAACACACACTGTACGAGCTCAAGCACGACGGCAATAATTGGTGGCTGAAATTTAGCGAGCAGCTGGGTTGGCTTGGGCCATTTGATCGAGTACTGATGACCTGCCCACCAGTACAAGCATTGGCATTACTATCGAAGCTACCCAGCCAGTATCGCCTGTGTCAGCAGCTACAAACGATGCACCATGCGCCCTGCTGGAGTGTGCGCTGGGCGCCAAAAGCCTCGCCAGCACTCGCAGCCGGCGTTTTCATTCGCGATGACTTGCAGGCCAGTGGCATTGCTCTGTGCATCCGTGAAGACCTGCGCCCTCAAGGTGGCGGCGCACCCCGTTTTACGTTGCATGCTACGGCAGCATGGAGCGCGGCGCATCTAGAAGAGAGTAGCGAAAGCGTAGCTCTAGCACTCATGCACGCTGCCGCTGAAGCACTCAAATTGCCCGCCAGCACAGAATCTTTAGAGGCTCATCGCTGGCGTTATGGCTATGTCAGTGCTGCCGCCGGTAAGGCATATTTGCGTGGCGAGCATGGCCTGTTTTATGCCGGCGATGCCTGCTTGGGCGCAACTGCTATCGATGCCATGCACAGCGGCTTGGCGGCAGCCGACGCCCTCTGCGCCGAACTGCCGTTGACAGCCTAAGGTCGTCATGAACCCATCGCTGCCACTTAAAGATAACGCACAGGCCATTGTCTGGTTTCGCCACGATTTACGCCTGCATGATCATGCACCATTACGACTCGCCAGCCGCGCTGAGCGATTACTTGCGGTCTATTGTCTGCCACCGCATTGGCTGGCGCTGGGGCCAGCGGGGGTGCCACGTATTGGTGTGCATCGCCTTGCATATCTTGGCCAAGCATTAGGCGCGCTTGATACCTCGCTTCGTGCCTTGGGCAATGAGCTGATGATTGTGCTCGCCGAGCCGGTGCAAGCGCTCGGCGATATCAGCCGAGCCTTAGGTGAAGCACCGATTTTTGTGCATGCCCATCCCGGCTGGGAAGAACGCGAGGCCATTGCGAAGTTGCAGGCAAGCGGCGTAACAGTGCAGGCTGTGCACGGCGGCGGTCTGTTTGACCCCGATGATTTGCCGTTTGCGCTTGAGCCATTTCCAGTGCCATTCACGCGTTTTCGCAAACTCATTGAGACCGCACAATGGCCAAGTGTGGCTCCGCTGGCTGCACCAACGGCACTGCCACCATCCGCTGAGTTGCCCGCAGATTTTTATGCTCAGGCACGCGAACAGGTTGCGGCTTTATTGCATTCACACAGCGCATCGGCACAGCAGTGTTCAACCGCCACCCGTAGCGCATTGCCTTATACCGAGCCTGCCTGGCAGGGCAGCGAGACCGCTGGACTGGCGCATCTGGCGCGCTATTTCAGCAGCGGTCTCGTGGCCGATTACAAAACCACGCGCAACGGCTTGTTAGGCAGCGATTATTCGAGCAAATGGTCGCCGTGGCTGGCTGTGGGCAGTCTCTCAGTGCGCGAAATTGAAGTACAACGACTGGCCTATGAGATGCGCTTAGGCGCCAATGACGGTAGCTATTGGCTCTGGTTTGAGCTGCTCTGGCGCGAGTATTTTCAGCTACTGATGTGGCGCTATGGCCGGCGCTGCTTCAGCCGGAGTGGCATCCAAAATCAGCTCTCGCACAGCAGCGCAAAAGCACGTCATAACCCTGCTGCTTTTGCTGCTTGGTGCCAAGGTAATACTGGTTGCGACTGGGTCGATGCCGCCATGCGCGAACTCGCCGCCAGCGGCTATATGGGCAATCGCATGCGGCAAAATGTCGCCAGTTATTTGATTCACGATTTAGCGCTAGACTGGCGCTTGGGTGCAGCGTGGTTTGAGCATCAGCTCATCGATTTCGATGTCGCCAGCAACCAAGGCAACTGGCTCTACCTCGCTGGCGCCGGTACCGATCCGCGCAGCGATCGTCGCTTCAGCCCATCACGCCAAGCCGCTATGTATGACCCCGATGGCGCTTATCAGCGCTATTGGTTATCCGAACGACATCATTCCGATCAGGAGCACATGCGATGAATACCACATGGATTACCGGCGCTGCCGGCACAGTCGGCTCGGCCCTCGCCGAAAGCTTAGCGGCAAAAGGCCATCGTTTAGTACTAACCGGTCGCGATGCCGAGCGCCTACAAACGCTGGCCGATCGACTCGATACGCCCTGCCATATTGCCGCTGGCGATGTGGCTGAGCCGGGCGTGGCCGCCGACTTACGCGTTAGCGCCGAAGCTGCCATGGGGCCCATCACTGGCTTTGCCCATTGCGTAGGCTCGACGTTTATTAAGCCGTTGCACCTCACGCGCGAGGCCGATTTTGAGGCCGTGATGAAGCATAATTTTTACTCGGCGGCCTACTGCCTAAAAGCCTTTGTCGATGGCGCGCGCAAACATCGCGAGCCCTCGGCGGCTGTTTTGGTCGGCTCATTGGTGGCACATGCCGGCTTTCCTAATCATGAAGCCATCGGTAGCGCCAAGGCTGCCGTCGCCGGGCTCGCGCTGAGCACCGCGGCGACTTATGCCGACAAAGGCATACGCGTCAATTGCGTGCACCCGGCCCTAGTCGTGTCGCCACTGGCAGGACGCCTGACCGACAGCGACGAAGCCATCGCGCGCAATAGCAAACCTAACCCTATGCAGCGCATCGGCCGCGGCCCTGATATTGCCGGGCTGATGGCGTTTTTACTGAGCGATGAGGCGAGCTGGATCACCGGCCAAAATATTAATATCGATGGTGGCCAAGCACTAATTCATCCACTACCACGCGGCTAAATATAGGCGAGTGGCTCAACGCTAAACTCAGCACACATTCGCCCATGCACCGCTATTTGCCGGTAGCATGGGCGCTTTCGCGCCACCGGAGTCTTCAATGACCACACTGAATTTGCACCGCGTATTGCCACTGAAGCGCTCCTTGGTGGAAGTCTTTCGCTACCTACGCGATTTCGACAATATCGAGCAATGGGACCCGGGCGTATTTAGCGCTGAGCGCGAGGCCACGAGCTCAACACAGGAGCTCGAAAGCACCCACGGCGATTCAGTATCTCGCTCTGGGCTGAGCAAGCCGTCCTTCGCGTTGCAACTCAATGTCATGGGCCGCTCTGTGCCCATGCGCTACACACTCGACATTTGCGAGCCACCATCAGAGCAAGGTCAGGCACGCCTAGTGCTCACCGGCATTGGCGATGGCTTTACTGCTGTCGATACGCTCGCGCTGAGCGCCACTAGCGCGAACGAATGCACGCTAGATTATCGCGCCGACATCACCACTGCAGATGTCCCGAGCTTACTCATGCCCGTGTTGAATTGGTGGGGCAGCCGCCTTAGCGATGCCGCGATGAACGGCCTCAAAGGCGCGCTAGAAAATGACGGGCCCTCGCAGCCCGGCGCCCTAGCACGACTAGCCGAGCGCTTAGTCTTACCCGGCATGATCAACTACACCCGCCGCGGCTATCGCAAGATGCCCTCGCGTGGCCTCTCGCGCTACCTCGATGGCCGACGCGTTGGCATTAGCGGTGTGACATCCGGTTTAGGGCTGGCTTGCGCGCAACAGTTGGCGCGATTGGGAGCCGACTTAGTGTTGATCGGCCGCGGAGCTGAGCGCTTAGCGCAAGCAGCGGAAAGCATACGCCCGTGGGCCAGCCACGCCATCGACATTCAATGCATTGAGGCTGAGCTCTCCAACATCGCCAGCACGCGCGCGCTCAGCCAACAGCTATTGGCGCTTGAGCGGCCATTAGATGTCTGGATCAATAACGCCGGCGCGCTATTCGATTCACAAGCGCTTACTAGCGATGGCCTAGAGCGCACCATGGCGGTGAATTTCGTCGCGCCCGCGCTGCTCACTCAAGCTCTCGCGCCAATGCTCGCCGCACGTGGCGGCCGCATCATTCAAGTCGTCTCCGGTGGGCTCTACACACAAGGCATTCGGCTCGATGACATGGCCTTCGCCAATGAGCCCTTTAACGGCCCCCAAGCCTATGCCCGAGCCAAACGCGCTTTGCTCGATGTTAGCCAGTACTGGGCCACGCAACATCGTGGCCTAGGCCTGCACACCATGCATCCCGGCTGGGCCGCAACGCCTGGCGTAGCCAGCGCCCTGCCCGACTTCAATCAGCGCATGGGCAAATGGCTACGCAACGCGCGCCAAGGCAGCGACACCGCCGTCTGGCTCGCCAGCCATCCCGTGTTTGCACAAGGCCAACACAGCGGTGAGTTTTGGTTTGATCGCGCCCGCCGCCCCGGCGCACTACTGCCCAACACCGCCAGCAGCAAAACCGACGTGCAAGCATTAATTTCTTGGTATGAAGAACAGATTTCTGTCTAGTCGAGCGGCATCGTGCTTGCTACACTGCGCGCCTGCATTTCGGCGTCAAGCCACTCGTGCGGGCCTGTAGCTCAGTTGGTTAGAGCAGAGGACTCATAATCCTTTGGTCGTCGGTTCAAGTCCGACCGGGCCCACCAATTTATGATACTAGTCAATTACTTGCACCTTAACGGCATGTCTTCACGTAGCTTAAAGGTCCAGTGCTCTCGGAAGAACAGTTAAAGCAACGTCCGGAGTTAGTTGACCGCTACAAAATGACGCTTAGCTAGTGCCAAAAAATCTTAATCGCCTATCTCGCCAAGATCATTTGGTTATCCAATCGGCTCGCTCATAGCAAAAAGCTAAAAATAACTGCATCCAATCTGCCACGCGCTGCGTATAGGTCTAGCAACACCACCATAACGCTTAGAATTCGTGGAGTTACCCTATGATCAATCGCAAATCCCAACGCCCGCGCCTGTTGCCTTTAGTCGGCATGATGCTGATGGCTAGCGCGACCGTTGCTACTACCGCATACGCCTCAAGTCACCGTGAAGCGCCATACATCACCTCACAACCGAAAGTCGATGGCACTGACTTTTATATGTTCCGCAGCTATGAAGCTAACCGTCAGAACTTTGTAACGCTGATTGCTAACTACCTACCGCTACAAGATGCCTACGGCGGACCAAACTACTTCTCTCTCGACCCGAATGCGCTTTATGAAATTCATCTCGACAATAACGGCGATGCGGTCGAGGACATTACTTTCCAGTTTCGCTTCAAAAATACGCTTAAAGACCTAAAGGTTCCCGTAGGCGGCAAAATGACCTCAATACCTTTAGTCAACTTGCCACCCCAAGGCAATGTTCCGACGCTTAATGTAGATGAGTCATTCACCGTCACCATGGTAAAAGGCCCACGTCGTGGCGCTAACAGCTCGCGCCAACTGCTGACCAATGCTGCTGGTGGCGGCAGCACATTCACTAAGCCAGTCGATAACATCGGCAACAAATCTATTCCCAACTACGCCTCCTATGCGAACCAGTTTATCTACAACGTAGACATTCCAGGCTGCTCCACGCAGGGCAAAATATTTGTCGGTCAGCGCAAAGACTCCTTTGTGGTTAACTTGGGCGAGACCTTTGACTTGATCAATATTGCTAACCCTGTTGGCAGCGAAAGTGTTGAGCGCGACGATCTCGCCGATAAAAACGTCACCACATTGGCCATGGAAATACCCAGTAGCTGCTTAACCGCTGGCAATGAAAAGGTTATTGGGGGCTGGACTACCGCTAGCGTACGCCAAGCGCGCTTGATCAACCCTAAACCCGGCAGCAACAATAACTCCGCAAGCAAGGAAGGCGGCCCATGGGCACAAGTTTCACGCCTCGGCATGCCGCTGGTGAATGAAGTTATTATTGGTCTAAAAGACAAAGATAAATTCAATGCCAGCCAGCCAAAAGATGATGCGCAGTTTGCCGACTACGTGACCAATCCATCACTACCATTTTTGATTGAGGCGCTATTTCAAACGCCAGCACCCACGAACTTCCCGCGAACCGATTTAGTCACAGCGTTCTTAACCGGCGTTCCTGGCTTAAACCAACCGGCTAATGTGAAAGGTTCAGAAATGCTGCGCTTAAATACGTCTGATGTGCCGCCAGTACCTGCAGCAAATCAAAATCGCCTAGGTGTTGTAGCAGGCGACAATGCCGGCTTCCCCAATGGCCGTCGCCCTGGCGATGATGTTGTCGATATTGAGCTACGTGTAGCTATGGGCTTGCTCTGTCATGCAGGTCTTGGCGTTTGCTCTCCTGATGATGCTAAAGCAGGCACGCTGGGCTTTACTGATGGCGCAATCCAACAAGCAAGCCAGTTCAACAGCACCTTCCCATACCTGAAAACACCATTAGCTGGCGCTACATCCACTAACTAAGCCACCAACAGGAGAGTGACGATGAACAAATTCACCCCACTCGCCTTAGTCACAGTAGCCGCGTTCGCGCTGGCTGCCTGTGATGGCGAAAACAATAAGGCCGTAGCTAACGATGGTTTTGTTGCTGAGGTTCGCGCATTGCTTAATGACATGAGCGAAGCGATGGAACCCATGCAGGCGCTATTTGATCGCCTGATAGCTACAACGCCAGAAACCACGGAGCCGGAGCCTCTATGAGGCTTGGGCTACTTCTTGTCCTGAGTACGCTAGTGTCGACGCCCTTATGGGCGGCCGACACCATGCGCCAGGTTATTACACCTTCCGACGACAGCATCGTGTTGGAATCTTTGCCGTCTGGCCCACGCATCAGCGCACCAACCACACCTACAAATACACGCTCACTGGCTTCACAACTAGAACGCGTGCAAAGCTTACTCACTATCGCCAGACAACAAGGCGACCCTAGATATTTAGGCTATGCCGATGCGCAGTTGCGCATGCTGCTAGCCAAACACCCCGCCGAACTTGGCATTCAATTACTTCAAGCACGATTGCTGCAAGCAAATCATCATTTTGATGCTGCAGAGCGCGTGCTCAATGCCCTACTGGCCTCGCCTTCTGCCGTGCATTCAGAAGCAGCATTAATGAGCGCATCGATTGCCCTAGTTCAAGGCCGCTATGCTCATGCCACAAAGCGCTGTCATCAGCTCACAGGCCTTGCGATGTTGCCGTTTTCTTTGATCTGCCAAGCGCAAGTGCAAGGAGCGACCGGGCAAGCAAGCGAAGCACTGGCCAGGCTCAATGCCTTGCCCGCCAAGCAGCTAGGGCTAACCTCGGATCAACGCACGTGGTGGCGCCTGAGTCAGGCCGACATGGCCGATAGACTCGGATCCGATAACAGTGCCGAGGACGACTATCGAGAAGCGGCAGCTGCTGGATCAGCTGAGGCCGTAGCTGCCTATGCCGACTGGTTATTTTGGCAAGGGCATGCACGCGATAGCCTGAGCTTGTTTGCGCCGTGGACGGCCCACGATGGTCTACTCAGCTTACTCACGCGAGCCGAACAACAGCTAGGCCTTAGCAAATCTGCAACTGCGCATAAGCAGCAAGCGCTTGGTCGCTGGCAGGCATTCCTAGCGCGAGGCGAGCCTGGCCATGAGCGCGAACTAGCCACATTTTATTTGGATGTAATGCAGCAACCCGCAACTGCTTTACGCCTTGCTCAGCGCAATTGGACGGTGCAGCGCGAAACCGCTGACTACCGCATATATATTCGAGCCGCCTTAGCGCAATCTGCCAAAAAAGACTTAGCTATCTTGGCCAAATGGCAAGCCAGCACTAAGTTTGAAGATGTCCGTGTACAGCGCTGGCTGAGTGCTGGAAATGCCGCGTTACCGAGCTCAAATAAATGAGTCATTGTCTGCGGATTTTTGCGGGCATCTGCCTTTTACTGCTGGCTTCGCTGAGTTGGGCGCATAAAGCAGGCGATAGCTATTTAACGATTGAGCAAGACGGCCCTGTACTTGGTGTGACATGGGATGTGGCGCTGCGCGACTTAGATTTGCTGCTCGTGCTCGATAGCAATAATGATCATCAGCTAACGTGGGGCGAAGTACGCACGCGCAGTGCCGATATAGAAAGCCTGCTGCAAAGCCAACTAACACTGAAGCTGGGCAAGCACGCCTGCGAATGGCTAGGCCAGTCGGCTCCGCTGGGCGTAGTGCAACATAGCGATGGGCTGTATGCCGCTCAGCACTGGCTAGTTACTTGCCCCGGTGCACAAGATGGTGATGCGCTGAATATCGACTATCGCCTGCTAAACGGCATCGATAGCCTGCACCGAGGGCTGCTCAGCCTGCACTCAGGAAACCAGCACAGCACAGCCGTGCTTCGCCCCGATCAAGGTGCCGTTGATATCGCTACCGACTCCAGTCTGTGGTTAACGTTTACGCGCTTTATGCATGAGGGCATTCATCATTTGCTCTCTGGCTACGACCATATTTTATTTTTACTGTGCTTGCTGCTACCGGCCTGTCTAGCGCGCCAAGATAAACAGTGGCTACCCTCGCGTTCATTTCGCTCAGCCATAACGCATACGGCTGGCGTTGTGACCGCCTTTACTGTGGCACACTCGATCACCTTGGCGCTTGCTGCACTTCAAGTGGTTGTGCTGCCTTCACGATGGGTAGAGTCGGCTATTGCTGCCTCCATTGTGCTCGCCGCCGTGCACACAATATCGCCACGCCTGATTCACTCGCGCGCACTGCTGGCCGGCCTCTTTGGTCTGATTCATGGCTTTGGTTTTGCTGGCGTATTGCAAGGATTACCGCTTACCACGGGCCCTCGCCTTTCAGCTCTAGCAGGCTTTAACACCGGCGTTGAGCTAGGCCAACTAAGCATTGTCTTAGTGTTATTTCCACTACTTTGGTGGGCTAGATCTTCACGCATTTATCGCAAATTTGTACTGCCTGTTGGCAGCTTACTCATCGCTCTGGTGGCGAGTATTTGGCTGTTGCAACGGGTATTTGAATGGCAACTTATTCCGGGGTAATTATGGCCGACGAACTGGCCGACTTGGTCACACGCATGGGTGCTGGTGACCAACAAGCATTTGCGACGCTTTACCAACGCACGTCACCAAGGCTATTCACTTTAGCCATTTCGGTTTTGCGCAATCGCGACTTAGCGCAGGAAGTGCTGCAGGAAGCTTTTATCAATATTTGGCGCTCAGCTAGCAGCTATCACGCAGGTAAAGGCAGCGTGCAAGTCTGGCTAAATGTCATTGTCCGAAATCGATGCATAGATAGTTTACGGCAACGCACAAGCCGTATTGAAGAAGTTGACTTAGTCGACTGGCCAGAATTGGTTTCTGAGCAACCATCGCCATTACAGGCCTTGCAAACTCAACATGAAGCTACCGACTTAGCACGCTGTATGGATGGCCTCGATAGCCAGCAGCAACGCGCTCTTACGCTGGCATTTTTTCATGGCCTAAGCCATCGCGAACTGGCCGAAAAGCTCGCAGCCCCACTGGGCTCGGTGAAGTCACATGTCCGCCGCGGCTTAGCAAACTTACGGAGGTGCCTACATCATGCAACTATCTAATGAGATGACTGACGCCCTTAGTGCCGAAGCTGCCTTAGGGACACTGCGTGGAGCAGCAGCTAAACGCTGGCAACGATTGAGCGCCGCGGACTCAAAGCTTATTGACCAAGTTGCAAGTTGGGAGCAGCTCTTAGCGCCGATGGCAAACTGGCTACCGGAAACGCCCGTACCGACTGGAGTGTGGAATGGTATTGAGCAGGTACTTTTTGCCGCGCCAGTACCTTTGCCTGCTCGCCGCTCAACGAATGCACGCTGGATTGGTGCAACCTTAGCTATGGCCGCAAGCCTTGGCCTCTGGTTAGCGTTACCGTCAGCTCCTACGACCATTTCAACTCCGGCTTTGCAGCTGAAAACACTGGCAACGCTGAGCAGTGAACATCAGCTCGCTCGCTGGCAAATTAGCCAGCGTAGCGACGGCCAAGTCAGCGTCTCAGTCAACGTGGCTTGGCAACAACCTGCTAATCGAAGCCTGCAACTCTGGGCTATCGATACAGAAGGTACTCCGCACTCGCTAGGGATAATTACCTTGGTTGAACAAAGCTCCACGCTAAACCTCAGCGTTACTCAGCGCGATCAGCTAAGTCGAGTTACGGTTTTTGCTATTAGCGATGAACCACTTGGTGGCTCACTCAATGCTCTGCCCAGCGGCCCAGTTATATTTAGCGGTAAAGCCTCCAAAAGTTAGAGCACCGTAAGTCTGTAGTAGTCAATTAATCTCAGACACGGTTTTAGGTTTTTCTTCAGCAATTTACGACGCTAATATGGTCATAAGGCCTAGCTATGCAGGAAGCCATCAACACCCTATGACCTAAGGCTGCTGTCAGGGCATACTAAGCACTAAGAAAAATTCGCCTGGGGTACGTTTTGACTAATCAGCCGAACTGGCTACGCGCCATATTATTGGCCACCGCCATGCTGTCTGCACCGACGGCCTGGAGCGTAGAGCCCGCCAGCAAAGATGCGCCCCCTCGCGAAGCTGCTGTACCTAGCGCACAAGAAGTCACGCTGACGCATTTACAGGCCGAGATTGCCGATTTGCAGGCATTGCTAGTCGGTCAGCTGCCACAAAACGCCTCGCTGCCAGCGCTATTTGAAATTGACTTAAGCGATGCGCAGGCCGTGACGCAGCGCATCCAATCGCTGCAAGAGCGGCTAAGTGTCGAGATAGAGGAAGCGCCAGCGACAAATAGCAGTGCAGAGAAAAAAGACACCGCACCAAGCAAGAAGGCTGGCACCGAGCAAGTGCAATCTAAAGCTCCCGTCGCTCAGGCAGACCATTTTGTTTTATTGCGACGTGAGCGTGATCGCCTGCGCTTGAGCTTTCTACAGCTGCCAGCAGAGCGACGCGTCGCGCTCATTGAGCAAGACCGCTTAAAGCGCGCGCAAGAATCATTGCTGGCCGAACAAGCGGCTTCGGCAAAGGCTTTAGCATCTACTGAACTTGCTCGCGATAACGCGCTGGCCGCTGCTACTGCCGCGCGTAATGATGGCGAGCGCGTATTGGCGACTGAAGAGGCGCGTCTATTAGCGCAACTCAGCGAGCTTGCAGCGCTGCGCCAACAATGGGCCGAATCTAATCAAACCCAGCTCGATCAACGCCGAGAATTATTTGCCCGTTACGCAGCTGTCTCGCAGCAAACACCATTGCCAAGCGCGCAGGCCGACGAACTTTATAGCAGCATTCGTAGCGATTTAAAGAGCCTGCGCGAAGGTGCGGCGCAAGCGCTAAACAGACTCAATAGCGCCAGTCAGCTGCCCCTACGAGAAGAGCCGCTATCGCTAAACGACAGCCGCTTTGCCGCTCACGGCGCGCTAGTCGCACGCATCATCCAGCTACGCCAGCGCATAGCACAAGAAACCGCACAGCTCACAGAGCGCGAGCAGCAAGAGCGCTATCAAGACGCCAATACTAAGATGACTGGCCTGCAAACTTTACAGGCCCAGCGCGTGACTTTACTAGGCCAGCTCAGCCCCGAAAAGCGCTCAGAGGCAACCGGCTTTAATACCCAAGGCATGGCTCGGGTGCTCGATGAAATCGCCCACGTTCGCCTCATGGCTAGCTGGTATCCGCTGCAACGAGCGCATGACGCCCAGAGCCTATTCTCGCTGCTGCAAGATGTGTTTACCGCCGGCAAACTCGGCATTGATTTACTAAAGCTACTGCTGCTTATCGGGCTCAGCGTATGGGTGCGACGCCGCTGCCGAGGCTGGATTAATCGCGCTCGGCAATGGCTCATCACGCATGTGCAGCCAAAGACTTTACGCGCCAATATCGATCGCGCCGCCATCACCCTCACCGCTGTTGCCCGCGAACTCACCTTACTGCTAAGCATCTATCTGATTTTCGACTGGCTTTATGCGTCGGAGTTGATCATTGCTGAAGTGGCTGTGCTGCGCAAACTAGCCTATGCCTATGGCTTTTACGCACTGGCTTTGGCGCTGATTCACCGAGTATTTCTCACCGCCATTTCTCGCTACCGAGCAGTTAGCAACGAGCTCAATCACAAGATTTTGCGCTCATTACGCTGGGTCGCGCGCTGGGCCTTAGTAGTCACCATTTACCTAATTTTTGCGCAAGCCTTACTCGGTCGCGGTGCGCTTTATGGCATTGCCGAGGACGTTGCGACGCTTGGTGGTTTGATCGTGGCTTGGCGCTTAATCCGCGCCTGGCGTAGCGAAGTCACGCAAGCGTATTTGAGCTATTCGCCAAATGGTCGCTTAGCTGAACTAGTTCATAAAAGCCAAAATCATAGCTATGGTTTAGCCCTTGCCGCCATGGCATTTATCTTCGTTGCAGCGCGTGGCTTATGGACATGGGTCAGCGATTTAGCGCTTGGCTTTGAACAAACACGCAAGGCCTTAGCCTACTTATTTCGCCGCCAACTCGAGCGCAAATCGCGCAATCAAGCAGATGCTTTTGAGGTCGCACCACTGCCGGAAGAACTGATGCTGGCATTCAGCGAAGAGCCCGCTACTGCCGACCTCAGCATCGATAACTTCCCTAAGCTCAACACTGTCCTAGAGAAAGCTATCGCGCTCCATGATGGCGGCCGTGGCGACTTGATCGCGCTAACGGGCGATCGTGGCGCCGGCAAAACTAGCTGGCTGATGGCGCTCAAACGCAGCCTGCCGGACGATATGACCTGTGTTTATCACAGCCTAGAAGAGCGTAATTATCAGGCCGATGGTGTTTGCCTATTGCTCTGCCACGCGCTCGGCATCGCAGACTCGACAGATCCAGATCAAATCATTGCTCAGCTGCACGCGCAGCGCCCGCAAGTTGTGCTGCTCGACTTAGGCCAAAACCTAATGTTGCGCACAGTCGGCGGCTTGGCTGGCTACGATGCCTTTGTCTACATCGCTCAGGCCACTGTGGGGCGCGTGCTCTGGGTCATTGCTTTCGCATCATGGCCGTTTGAGTATTTGCAGCGCATCCATCCCAACCGTGATGTCTACGACCAGCACTTGGCACTACCGCCATGGTCTGACCAACGTATTGGCGAACTTATCGATGCACGCATGGAGTCCGCCGGCTTCACTGCCGACTACGACAGCCTGCTTAATAACGATGCCTTAGCGCCAAACCCAACACCACTGATCAACGACGAAGAAGCGGAGCGTGTTGCCGATCGTTATCACCGGCTGGTTTGGGATTATGCCGATGGCAATCCGCGCTTAGCCCTGCATTTTTTCCGTATGTCGTTACAGCTGATCGGCGATAAGCGCGTCGAAGTGCATCTCTTCCCCATGCCTCCGATGAGTGCACTTGAGGACTTCGCCACGCGCACGCACTATGTTTTGGCGTGCTTGGTGCAGCATGAAAACCTCACTGCCCCCGAGGCCGCAAAATCATTATGCTTTGCCTTAAATGAGTGCGAGCGTGCTTTGTACTTGCTACATAAGCGCGGCTTTTTAACCACCTGCGACGACCAACGCTACCGCGTGTCATCGCATTGGAACCGTGCCGTGCTGCGCTTTTTGCAGCGTAAAAAATTACTCGTGGTATGAGGCATACGCAATGAATGACACCACGCAAATTTTGCAATTTATTCGCCCTGGCAGCATCCCCACGGTGCTGATTATTATTGCCTTCGCTTGGGCCGCAGTTCAGCTCTTGCGCAAAGCCAGCGATCAGCTTGGCGACCGCATGGTGGACCGCCGCTTAGCGATTAATCAGCTCGCCACCATCCTTCGTTTCGTTATTTATATCGGCACTATCTCGGCCATTGTGCCGGTGATTTTTGTGCTCTCGGATGAAATGCTGCTGGCCTTGGGCGGCACCATTGCGGTCACGGTTGGCTTTGCTTTTAAAGACTTGGCGGCATCAATTATTGCCGGCATCACTCTGCTCATCGATAAGCCATTTCAAGTCGGCGATCGAGTCAGCTTCGATGGCTATTATGGCGAAATTGTTGCCATTGGCCTGCGCTCGGTACGCTTGGTCACGCTGGATGACAACCTCATCACCATTCCCAATAACAAGTTTCTTAATGACAGCGTTTCCAGCGGCAATGCTGGCGAGCTCAATATGCTCATCCAGCTCGACTTTTATATTGCCATCGACCAAGACCTTGCTAGCGCCAAACGCATTGCGCGTGATGCGATTACTAGCAGCCCATATGCCTATCTCGACAAACCATGGGCAGTGTTGGTTAACGAAGTGGTACATGAGCAATATTTCGCGCTGCGCGTTCGCACCAAGGTCTATGTCATGGATGTGCGCAATGAAAAGCTGCTCGAGTCCGATGTGACCGAGCGCATCGTGCGCGGTTTTGCCGAAGCCAATATTCAACGACCCGCTATTTTATATCGGCTAGCCCCGCGTGAGCCCAGTGAGGCTCTACTCAATAGCGAGCCCGGCACGGCAACGAACATCAGCCCAATGGTTCCTGGCGAGCACGGCGGCCAACCATGATTCCACCGGTTCGAACACAGAAGCCGCGAAAGCGTATTTATATAAAATCTGAGCACTCACCAGAACATGTTTTGCTCCGACGAATCGGTCTTATCCTGGCTTTGATTGGGCTAGTTTTACTGATTTTCTGGCTTGATCGTGATGGCTTAAAAGATACGCACGATGGTCATATGAGCTTCGGTGATGTCGCTTATTTTACCGCCGTCACCATCACCACCGTGGGCTATGGCGACATCGTGCCGATCAGTGATCGCGCTCGCCTAATCGACACTATTTTTGTCACACCGCTGCGCTTAATCATTTGGTTTATTTTCTTAGGCACTGCTTATGAGCTAGTGCTACAACGCTGGCTGGAGACACGTCGCATGACTCGTTTACAAAAATCCCTACGCGACCATGTGATCATTTGTGGTTATGGTCATAGCGGCAGAAGTGCCGCACACGAGGCAGTATTGCGCGGCACGCCTATCGGCCAAGTGCTGATCATTGACCAACATGCTGAGAACTTAAAAGCCGCAGCAGAACATGGCTATATTGGCCTTTTAGGCGATGCCACTAGCGAATATATACTCACCGATGCCGGTATCGCACAGGCTAAAGCAGTGCTCATTTGCCTTGGTCGCGATGATGCTGCCGTGCTCACGATCTTGACCTCTCGCCACCTGAACCCGAGTGTTCGCGTTATCGCATCTGCCAGTGAAGAGGAGAATATTAAGCTCATTCGCCAAGCCGGTGCAGACGCCATTATCGCGCCATCGATTGTCGGCGGCTACTTAATGGCGGACTCTGTTGAGTCCACTCATGTCGCAGACTACATCAATGATCTCATGCAATCCGATGGCCGCGTTCGCTTAATTGAGCGTGCCGTAGAGCCAGAGGAGATCGGTAAAACTATGCGCGAGCTAGGACCAAATTTAGTTGTTCGCATTAATCGCGGCGGTGAACATATCGGTTTCTGGGAGGGCGAGCGTTCACGTGCTCAGCCCAATGATCGACTGCTAGAAATTGAGCCCAGCCAAGCTACAGACACACCTTAGCCTATGATGCTCGCGGCACTGGCTCCTCAGTATTGGGAGCCACTAGCTGCAAGGTCTCAAGAGGCATCTCTACTCCTGCTGCGCGCAATGTTTCAAAAACGCTCTCGCGTAAGGCAAAACGCAGCTCAACATGCTCACGCTCATTGATAATCCACGCCTGCAGCTCCAAGGCAAGGTTATAGTCATTCAAGGCCGTAACTACCACGCGCGGCGCAGGCTCGCTCATATATTCAGGCTTATCCCTAAGGATGCCTAAGAGCAGTTCACGAACACGGCCCAAGCTCTCCTCCACACCCACTGTCACCGCAATATCGATGCGTAAATTAGGAAAGTTGGTGTAGCTAGCTACGGTTTGATTAATTACTTCGGTATTTGGCACCGCCAGCATTTTGCCATCGCGCGTGATGATGCGTGTTGACCGCAGCGTGATGCGATCAACACGACCGTATTGACCATCAACTTCAACTAAGTCGCCAATCACAAATGGTCTATCAATAAAAATTAAAATGCCTGAGATCAAATTCGACAACGCATCTTTGGCCGCAAAACCTATGGTCAAGCCAGCAATGCCCAGTGAAGCAATGACTGCCCCAGTCTGTACGCCAGCCGTATCTAGCGCACTAATAAAACCAACCGCCAACACACCGTATTTCAATAGTGTTTGCATAAATGACACAGTGGTCTCATCAACACTACTGCGCGCAGATGCGACATTTAAAGCCACTCTGAGCAATCGCCAAATAACATAAAAAGCCATGAATACTGCCAAGGCAGTGGCGATGTTAATCAGGCCATTGACGGCCGTTTGCGCCATTTCTTCCATTGAAAAAGCATCTTGTAACCGTGCCAGCAAACGCGAGCTCAACTCATCCATACCAGCCTCTAATTCATTAATGATGACTTTTGTTTACACCACAGCTCAGCCTTGTATGATCCAAGTATTCACTCAATTGCGTCAACACAACTCTGGGTAGCACATGGACTTCTTGCAATGGCTAGATCAAGTAACCCAGCTACTCACACATCCGCTACTTAGTGTCGGGAAAACCGACATCACCGTAAGCCGCATTATCGCCCTCATCGGCTTTTTAGTATTAGCTCGAGTGCTTGTAGCCATTATTGACCGTGGCCTATTACGACTAGCTCGGCCCGACCGCACCGTTACACTCAGCAAATCCGGAATTTATGCTCTATCACGCATCATGCGCTATACAGTCTGGGGCATTGTTGCCTTTATGGGCATCGACTATCTCGGCATCAATTTATCGCACTTGGCGCTGGTCGGCGGAGCCATCGGTGTCGGTATTGGCTTCGGCTTACAGAATATTTTCAGCAATTTTATTTCTGGCATCGTGCTGCTACTTGAGCAAACCTTAAAGGTCGGTGATTTTGTCGACTTGCAATCGGGAGTGGTTGGTCGCGTTAGTGAGATAAGTATTCGCTATACCCGCGTCACGACCAATGACTCAGTTGACGTCATTGTGCCCAACTCCGAATTTATCAATGGCCGAGTGACAAACTGGACCTTCGATAATGAAAATCGCCGCATACATGTTCCCTTTGGCGCGGCCTATGGTTGCGACAAGGAGCTCGTGCGTGAAGCCGGCTTAGCCGCAGCGGCTTCAGTTGAAGGTACGGTGAGTAATGCCACACATAAAAGCGATGTTTGGTTGGTGGGATTTGGCGACAGCAGCCTGAACTTCGAGCTAGTGATTTGGGTAGATGAGGATCTAGTCAAAACGCCAGCTCGCACTCAGGCCTTATATTTATGGGCATTAGAAACCGAGCTGAGCGCCCGTAATATCGAGATTCCATTTCCGCAACGCGACCTGCATATTCGTTCCGGCGTGCTGCGTATCGCAAACGAAAGTAGTGACGCAGAGCCAGCAGCATAGCTACGTTATCGAGCACCAATTGGCTGCGCCAAAATCCATAAGCCTGATGCGGTAAAAGCCATCATTAAAACCAATAGTGGCAGCTGACTCAGCGTGGCTTGGCGCGCCGTCGCGAAAGTGCGCAGCGCGATACGGTGGCCAATATAAACACTGATGACATGCCCCAAGACGATCAGCCCGACCTGTGTATGCCAGACCACGGCAACATCGGGAATGATCGGCGCACGCCATAAACCTGCTGTGCCAAATAGGTTCCAGCCCCAGCCAAAGGGGTCAGACAACATGCTCACCACTTTCACCCCTTGCGTGAAAATCAGCGTGTAGTAATGCGTGATGTTATAGACCAAGGCTATCGGCAGTAGGCTATAGGCAAAGCGCAGGCTGAGCTGCATCACCGTCAATGGGCTACCCGTCAGCAGTTTGGCCAACGCCATGCAGAGCATATAAATCGCGCCATAAACAAAGGGTGAAAGCAGGAGCACACTGCTTTCATAAGCCATGTAGTAAGGCCTCAAGGTAGAGAAATTGTAGATTGGCGCACTGCCTAACCATTCGGTAAGCAGGCCAGTGCGATCTTGCCAAAAAAGAGCAACCCACCAGCTCGTCGCACGCAGGCCATCAAATGCCGTCGACGATAATAAAAATAATACGAATAGCAGCAGTGCTAAATGTCGCGGCTGCTCGCGCAACATGCCAGAGAGCGGCGCCTGCCAAGACACGGCATGTCGGCCGCGATGGAACGGTGACATCAGTGCCATCAGGCGAAACATCACACTAAATAGCTCACCATAGCGCGACCATTTCGCCACGCCAAATAGCGCCATGCCGACCAGGCAATACAGTGTGTAAGCACCTAAGGTCTGGCCTAAGCTTAGTGGCGTGTTATGAGTAAATAGCTCTATCCAAATTAAGCCTAAATAGGCAATAAAAGCTGGCCAATAATTCGCCCATGAAGGGTAGCGAAAATAGCCTCGTCGCCAACGCGGGAAAGCTCGGCTAAAGACTAGACCTAAGCTGGTGAACGGATTTATATCGCGATAATAATTTCCCGTGACCGTACTGAGATAAGTAAAACCCAGCAAAAATACGATCCAGAAAAAGGTCATATTGAAGTTAACGTAAGGGTCGCGATTACCGAAAAGGCCCGTGGCAATCGTGAGCAGCAAAAAGCCCACACTAAGCGATCGCGCCAAGTATGCTTTTGAGGATTTTTTATAAAGTAGCCGCCGTGGCTTTACCACAGCATGTTGTTCGCCGCGCATCATAAATGCGGCTAAAAAAAATGATAACGCCAGTGCCGCCGCGCCACCATAAAGATAGAGCCACAGCGGAACTGGCAAGTTGTATTGGCGGCCAAAGGAATGGGCCAATGCCAATGATGGCATCAGCCCACACACTAGCGCCGCAAGCGCAATGCTTCGGCGCATGACTTAACGATTCACCGTTTGTTCCCACATTTGAATATAGGCTTCGGCCGAACGATAAAGCGCATCGATAGCTTCCTTACCGCCCTCCAAACGAACCTCTTCAACATAGTCAGCCATCATGCCGTAATGCGCAGTACCGACTTCATCGATAGGCCATGTTTTGCCACTTTCAGGCTGTGTCTGCAGATTGACTTGTACTGGTGCGATACCGTCGAACTGTGGCCCCCAATCTTCTCCTTGAAACAGCGTGAACGGGTATTGCACAGGTTTGCTACCCGCGCCACGAGGGCCTGCACGGTCAGTAATACCATTAGCATCCATACCGTAGCCTAAAGGTATGGGGCCACGGTCTGCGGGCCAAATTGGCTTAAGCTTATTTAAGAAATCGACATGGCCTTTGCCATTGGGCTTCATTGGATAGATCAGGCCGCCACCAGCAAGCAAGTCCTTTGCTTGCTGCAAGCTCAAACCACCTTGTGCACCATGCGCTGATATCAATGGGTACTTCGGTGTTTGTGCATTGGCCATTTCCAGCATTTTGCCTTTAATGGAAAGCTCAGCATGATCAATATCGATGATAAAGCCTTTCGCCATCAAACGTTTCATCACGTACTCACCGAGATCGGTCATGCCACGTGCATTACATTGGCGACGATCGGATGGGTAGAGCGGCAAGGTGCCTGGTAGCACACTTGAAGTCGCACCTAATATCAAGCTAGTGAGAGGGTCGTTACCTAAGCCGGGAGGGGTAATAGTGATCTTGGCTCCCGCATTGTAAAAATATTTGTCGCCTTCACCACCATCCGGGCAGTCGTATGTTTGCCAAAAGCCACCTGTGGCGTAAAAGCCAACAATATTGAGAATATCCTGAAACAACCCCGTTCCGCCTAGGGCACTGTTTATGTCGTGATACGGAAAAATCTCGCGCACGCCCAGATCCCATACTTCATCGATTTGGCGATCTATACTTTCCTTCGTACAACCTCGCACTTCGCCCAGCAAACCACCTGGCGTGAAATGTACGGTGCAATCAAACACGTTGGCAAACTCTAGACCTGCCACTACCGCAAGCTTGCCATCGTTAATCACACGCCGCGCTTCTTGCGGAGTTTTCACGATACGAAACCAGCCCAGACCTGGGCCACCTTCTTGAGCATCGACATAGTCTTGCAGCTGAAATAGATACTTTACCTGCGAAATACCTAGGCGCATGTCGTTACATTCTGCTCCAGGGCGCAGCACAGCCAATCGACCCACTTCGCAAAGCGCAGCAATATTTGTGCCTTCAGTAACCATAATTCGCATGCCTGCCTGCCAAGCACGCTCGACCCACTTGTAGTACATAGCTTGGTGAAGCTGTGAGTCAGCTTTTGGCCAGTCAATAAATGTGGGCCACCCCTTCGTGTCATGCATTGTTAAAGGCGTCATGTCGAGGATAAGAGCCTCGGGATCACGAATACCTTGCGGTCCATGCCAATCAGCACAATCCGCCATCGCATGCGGCACGCCAAAGCGATGGAACATTTGGCCATACATCACACCGCCAGCAGATGGACCAACAATGTGTTTGCCATCGGACATTTCATGACCCATGGCCATGTGCGTATGCACTTCAGCAAAGCCGATAACAGGCTTATCAATACCGCGGCCAACATAGGTTTTACCTACAATATCGGTGCTAATTTCAGGGTACGGCGTGCAATCGGTAGTCGGCACAAAGCGGAATTCGCCGGCTTTATCGGAGCTAGAAGACAAGATCAAGGCATTTTGCTCGCCTAGCTGCATCCGCTTATCCGTATCGCTATTGCTTAGCGTAAAGACGCCAGCGCGAGGCATATCTACTGACCACACCGTGGCATTGCTTGGCTTCATGGCGCTGCCAATCGCGGCACCCGCATTACTCAATAATGTTTTGTTTTTTGCCTGGATTAAATACTCACCCAAGGCCGTTGGCTTCATATAGAACGCTTCAGCATTGGCTGGAGAGCTTGCGCTGAAGGCATAGCCGCCAGAGCCATTGCTCGCAGCATAGGCATTGCTTGCAACCGACTGCAGTGCAAAGCAGTTATTCGCCATCGCATACTTTGTCTTTGGTGCAAGGCGCGTTTGCGGATTCTCAGATCCAGCAGCGGCACCATCGCTGCTATTGCCACAAGCTACCAAGGCGCTCGTTGCTACCAGTAGCGCCGCCATGGCGATACGTGTAGAAAAACCTGAAATATTCATGTCTAGCCTCGTTATTATTTTTTTAATGTTTTTAGTTTAGGTAAGGAAAAGAGCCGGCTGAGTAGCGCATCGCGTAGCGATAGCGGCAGCCAACGCGCTAACAATGGCAATGCTCGACTGCCCTTGCCCAAACGTATATATGCAGGAGGTGTTCTACGCAGCATTGCTGCTGCCAGTTGCTCAGCAAAGACTGCAGCTGGCGTTGCTTGCTGCTGTGATGCCGATGCGCGCTTCATGATAGCGTTCGCTAGTGGCGCATATAGCGAGCCAGGCCTCACCTCAACGGTGTTACTCGCTGTCGCGCCAAACGATGAGGCAATGGCTCCTGGCTGCACCACCATGACGTGAATGCCTAAGGGCGCAAGCTCCATGCGCAGTGCATCGGAGAGTGAGTGCACGGCGGCCTTCGTGGCACAGTAAGCGCCCGCAAATGGCGTGGTGAGCACACCCGAGACACTGCCAACGTTAACGACTAAGCCTTGCCCTTGCGCGGCCATAGTAGGAATAACGGCCTGTGTCATTGCCAAGAGGCTGAGCACATTGGTTTGAAATTGTTGCGAAGCATCAGCTGCTGAAATATCGGCGAGAGGCCCCATAAGACCGTACCCAGCATTGTTCACAAGGCCGGTCAGGGCGATATTGCGTTGCGCTAGCTCAGCCATTAATGCCGCAATAGAGTTAGGGCTGTTTACATCTAGGCCTAGTGTCAAAATGCCTTTTTCTGCTAACTCGCCTAATGTCTCTGGGCGGCGCGCAGTCGCACACACCGAAGCTCCGCGCGCATGCAGCGCCAAGGCAAGTGCATGGCCAATGCCGCTAGAGCAACCGGTGATTAAAATCATTAGCGCGGCTCCACTTCAAGTACGCTGATTACGCGATGTAGGCGATGCGTTTCGAGCTCAAAGCGACCGCTATGCTCAAGTCGAACGCGGAGCGTGGCAGGCTCGTTTGCATTGATCTGTACTGCTTGCTCGTAGCCGTGCAAATGCACTTCGTCGGGCACATCGCTGATGAAAGACAACAGCAAAGTTTCATTCTGAGGCACCTCAACTTGCTGCGGCCCGATGATTTTCCCTGCTTGAATTTGCCAATGATAATCGGCGGTTTCGATAGCCGCCTTGGGCTCGTTATTTGTTGTTAGATCGGGGGTTGCGACAAAAGCTACCACGGAGGTTTGCGGCGCGCTTGGCGCCATGAAAAACCACAATGCAATCAGAGAGATAATCGCCAAGATGGCGTAGATAAAATTTCGCATAAACACTAGCTGCCGTCATTTTGTGACAAAAAAGTGGCGGACATTTATGTCACTTTTTGTCGTTAATTTTTATTTTAAGCAACATAACAAAAATCGATGCTCACACAAACTACTTAATTGTAACAACCGCTGTGAAGTACGCCATTTTCATGGCTTATTATCACGTGAGCGATTCTGCTTAATTTACATACAGATCTCAGGCTGAGGCGCGCATGCGGTATGATGCGCGTCTATTTCTAGAGTTTCTCCTATGTCTTTTGCTGATCTGGGCCTGATGCCCGAGCTGCTGCAAGCACTCGAGGCCGTGGGTTACACCACGCCCACGCCAATTCAACGTGACGCTATCCCAGTGGTTTTAGCCGGCCGCGACTTACTCGCCGCCGCACAAACTGGCACCGGCAAAACTGCCGGCTTCACGCTGCCCATGTTGCAATTGCTGAGCTCACGCCATGCCATGCACCCGAGCACACGCCATCGCCCACGCGCGCTGATTTTGACTCCAACGCGTGAACTTGCCGCGCAAGTCGAAGAAAGCGTTAGCACCTATGGCAAACAGTTATCGCTAAACTCGATGGTGATGTTTGGTGGTGTTGGCATGCAGCCGCAGGTCACTAAGCTACGCGGCAAAGTCGATATTCTGGTGGCAACACCTGGCCGTCTACTCGATCACGTTGGCCAAGGCACCTTGGATCTTGGCGGCATTGAGCTATTCGTTCTTGATGAAGCTGATCGCATGCTCGACATGGGCTTTATTCGCGACATCCGCCGCGTGCTCGCGATATTGCCCAAGCAGCGCCAAAACTTACTTTTTTCTGCAACCTTTGCCGATGAAATTCGCAACCTCGCCAATAGCTTGCTGAAAGACCCAGCCACAGTCGAAGTTACGCCGCGCAATACCACCGTCGAGCGCATCGAACAGACCATTTACCCAGTCGATCGCGAAGCCAAACGTCAGCTCCTTGAGAAGCTCATCCTCGATGGTGAATGGTCGCAAGTACTGGTGTTTACGCGCACCAAGCATGGCGCCAACCGCCTTGCCGATCAGCTCGATAAAAACGGCATTGCGGCCATGGCCATCCACGGCAATAAAAGCCAGACAGCGCGAGAAAAAGCGCTGCGCGAATTCAAGTCCAATCGCCTGCGCGTGCTAGTCGCCACCGATATTGCCGCACGCGGCATCGACATCGACTCCCTGCCTTATGTGGTCAACTATGAGTTGCCGCAAGTGGCGGAAGACTACGTTCACCGCATTGGCCGTACTGGTCGCGCCGGAGCCGGCGGTGAAGCGGTGTCATTGGTTTGTGTCGATGAGCTGAAGTTGCTCGCAGATATCGAACGCACGATTAAACAGAAGCTTAATCGCGTCATCGTGCCCGGCTTTGAGCCCGACCCTAACGCCAAGCCTGAGCCACTGCGCAAGGCGCCACCACCCCGTGGTCCTCGCCGCGATAAGCCTGCGCGTGCAGCTGATCAAGTTCGTCGCGATCAGCCCAGCCAGCGCCGACGCTCATCGGGCAATGGTCCGGCTGCGGGCGCAGCACCTGCGCCCTCGTCGCGACCAACATCACGCCCAAGCTCACGGCCTTCGTCAGGCTCTAAGCCTTCGCGATAAGCCTTCGCGCTTAACAGCCTAAAACGACATCAGCGCGCCCTAAAAAGCGCGCTGATGTCGTTTTAGCCGCCTATTTCCACCAAGGATAAATCGCCGGCATCTTGCTGGCACGGCTGGTGTACTGCGGGTCACGCTTCTCTAAAAACGACTGCACGCCCTCTTTGCCATCTTCCAGGCTAGTGTAGAACATCGCCAAGGAATCGATGCGATGCGCCTCAATAGGATGCGGCTGCGCGGCGTTGCGATACATCATCTGGCGAGCAAAGGCGACGGCCACTGGCGACTTGTTCTGGCTGAACTTCCGCGCGAGCTCATAGGCCGCTGGCAGCAAATCATCGGGCGCATGTACCGAGCGCACGAGCCTGCCAGCGAGCACTTGCTCTGCCGTTAAAATATCGCCGCTATAGACCCATTCCAGTGCTTGCTGAATACCAACAATACGCGGCAAAAACCAGCTCGAGCAGGCTTCAGGCACTACGCCGATTTTGCCAAAGACAAAACCAATACGGGCTTTCTCCGATACCAAACGAATATCCATAGCCAAGGTCATGGTTGCGCCAATACCAACCGCAGCACCGTTAATGGCACCAATGACCGGTTTCTTGCAGTCGTAAATCGCCAAAGTCACACGACCGCCGGTATCGCGCACACCATCGAAAATAGCCGGATCATTCAGGCGTGAATGCATATCTTCAACACTGGGCTGTTGTGACTCATCTAAACCAAAGACATTGCCCGGTGCCGTTAAATCCATGCCAGCACAAAAGGCACGGCCAGCGCCCGTTACCACAATGGCGCGAACCTCATCATCTTCGCTAGCACGACCAAAGGCGTCCACTAACTCATTGGCCATGATCACCGTAAAGCTATTGAGCTGATCGGGACGATTAAGCGTCAGCGTGAGGATGTGTTCACTCACGTCATATTTCAGGGTGGTATAGCTCATGCAACGCTCCAATGACTAAGTTTTCGATGAACTGCGGTTGTACCTGAGCGAAGCACTTTCGACAACCGCGCAATCCATGTCCACTTTCTGTCATAATTTTGTCTTATAAATATCACAGAGGTTGGGTCATGGATCTAAAGCATTTAGAAGGCATGGATCGCGCGATGGATAAAAACCGCGGCGATCAAGTCCGGCTCGGCATAGGCCTGCTCTTTATTTTAGGCGTGATGTTATACGCCGCCAGCCAAAGCGTTGGCGAAGTTAGCATCATGTTAGTTATGGCCGCGATGGTTGGCGGCTATATGGCAATGAACATCGGCGCGAACGATGTCGCCAATAATGTTGGCCCCGCCGTGGGCTCACGCGCACTGACGCTCGGTGGCGCACTTGCGATCGCCGCTGTCTTCGAGGCCGCTGGCGCTATCATTGCCGGTGGCGAAGTGGTTGGCACCATTCGCAATGGCATTATCGACCCCAACTTAATTCCAGACTCCGACACTTTTGTTTGGATCATGATGGCCGCACTAATCGCTGGCGCACTCTGGCTAAACATTGCCACGGCTATCGGCGCACCAGTTTCGACTACACACTCGATTGTTGGCGCTGTTCTCGGCGGCGGCATCGCTGCCTCCGGCTTTGATATTGTGAACTGGTCCACGATGAGCGGCATCGCGGCAAGCTGGATCATCTCACCTGTGCTCGGCGGTCTCGTCGCTGCGGCGTTTTTGTATTTGATTAAACGCAGCATTACCTACAAGCCCGACATGATGGCGGCAGCTCGGAAAGTGGTGCCGTGGCTAGTCGCGGCCATGGCCTTGGTGTTCAGCGTCTATATCCTACAAAAAGGCCTGAAACAGATAGTTCACATCTCTCTGATGCAGGCCACATTAATTGGCTTAGTCATTGCTCTCGGCGTTTTTGTTCTTGTGCGTTGGCGACTAAGGCAGCCTAAGTCGCAGTTCCTCGAAGGCAAGCAAGGCGTAAATAGCTTATTCACCGTGCCACTGATTTTCGCCGCCGCCCTGCTCAGCTTTGCTCATGGCTCCAATGATGTCGCCAATGCCATCGGCCCATTAGCAGCCATTGTCGATGTCTACACGGCGCATCCAGGTGAGTTCGGCACCTCGGCGGCTATCCCTTTATGGGTAATGATGATTGGCGCGCTGGGCATCGTGATTGGTCTAGCTTTGTTTGGCCCAAAAGTCATTCGCACTGTCGGCACCGGCATTACCGAGCTTGATCAAATGCGCGCTTTTTGCATTGCTATGGCGGCAACCATCACGGTGATTATTGCCAGCCAGCTCGGCTTGCCTGTGAGTTCGACACATATCGCCGTGGGCGGTGTATTTGGTGTGGGCTTTCTGCGCGAATATCTGAAGAAAAACTACGATCGCATGGTTATGGAGATTAAAGATCACCACCCAGAAGATGACCAAGCTGCCATCGATGTTTTCTTACAACACTTTAATCACGCCGACATTCATCAAAAAGGGGCGATGCTGCGTGACCTAAAGGCACTGTCTAAGGCCAATGAAGATCCCGCGCACTTCTCTAAAGGTGAGCGCAAAAATCTGAAAAAGGTCTATCGCAAAGAGTTGGTGAAACGCTCGCAAATCATGCGCATCGTTTCGGCGTGGATCATCACTGTGCCAGCCACGGCACTGATGGCCAGCCTGATCTTCTTTATGCTGCGCGGCATGCTTGCTTAAGGCCAAAAGCTACTCTGCAGCCTGAGCACCTTAGCGATGGCACGGCACTTGCTGTGCTTTCGCTAAGATGTCTGCTTACCGAGGCTCGCTGTGTCCATTATAATTGCACTGCATCATGTATCGGACTACCGATATGACCGTCCTGTACAACTTGGCCCACAGTTAGTGCGTTTGCGCCCGGCACCACATTGCCGCACGCGCATCCTCTCTTATAGCCTCGGCATCACGCCTGAAGAGCACTTCGTTAACTGGCAGCAAGACCCGCAGGCCAACCATCTTGCGCGCTTGGTCTTCCCAGAAAAAACCACGCACTTCCGCGTTACCGTTGATCTAACGGCTGAGCTTTCCGTCATCAACCCTTTTGACTTTTTCCTTGCTCCTGAAGCGGAGCAATGGCCGTTTACACCCAGCGAGGATGAGGCGCTAGAACGTGAGCTCGCACCATATCGACGCGTGAACGCGTTGACGCCATCGCTAACGCACTATCTTGATGCGATCCCGAAAACCAAACGCCCGACCATCGACTTTTTAGTCGATATCAACCAGCGCTTATTTAACGATATTGCCTACACCATTCGCCTAGAACCCGGCGTGCAAACTCCCGATGAAACACTGAGCAAACGCTCTGGCTCCTGCCGCGACACGGCATGGCTAATGGTGCAACTGATGCGCCATCTTGGCGTCGCTGCGCGCTTTGTCTCGGGCTACTTAATTCAGCTCACACCCGATGTGAAATCAGTCGATGGCCCCAATGGCCCCGAGGTCGACTTCACCGACTTGCATGCATGGTGCGAAGTCTATTTACCTGGCGCCGGATGGGTTGGCCTAGACCCGACCTCCGGTCTGTTTGCCGGCGAAGGTCATCTACCACTAGCCGCCAGTCCAGAGCCTACTTCTGCCGCGCCAATCAGCGGTGTTGTTGATGAGGCCGAGTGCGAGTTCAGCCATGAGATGTCCGTTACTCGCCTCGATGAGCAACCGCGCGTCACTCAGCCACTCACGGATGCTCAGCGCGAAGCCATGATTGCCCTCGGGACACGCATCGATGTTGACCTGAAAAAACAGGATGTACGCCTAACCATGGGTGGAGAGCCGACTTTTGTCGCCGCCGACGACCCTGATGGTGCCGAATGGAATACCGATGCCCTCGGCCCAACCAAACGTGCTCGTGCGATCGAGCTTTATAAGCGCATGGCCGATCAATACGCCAAAGGCGGCTTACAACACTTCGGCCAAGGCAAATGGTATCCCGGTGAACAATTACCGCGCTGGTCTCTGAACTGCTTTTGGCGACGTGATGGCAAGCCGCTGTGGAAAAACTCTGCGCTGTTTGCCGATGAGCAAACACCTGGCAATGCCACCAGCGCTGACGCTGAAAGCTTCTTAAAAAAGCTCAGCCTCGCCCTGCACCTCCCACAAGGTAGTCTGTTTCCCACCTATGAGGACACGCTGTATTACCTTTGGCGCGAGAGAAGCTTGCCAAGCAATGTGCTACCCAGCGACTCGCGCCTCAAAGACCCGATGGAACGTGCTCGCATGGCGCGCATTTTTGCCGAAGAAGGCCTCGGCGAGGTAGTGGGCTATGCCCTACCGCTAGCACGCAGCCACAACGGCAAACGCTGGCAAACTGGGCAATGGTTTTTGCGCGATGAAACTTGCTACTTGCTGCCTGGTGACTCGCCCATGGGCTATCGCCTGCCGCTAGAGTCATTGCCATGGGTGAAATCATCAGACTTCCCCTATTTGCATGCGCAAGATCCACAGCAGTCCTACCCTGCGCTATCGCTGACATCATCCCTATGTTCACCGCGCATGACGCGTGCCGATGAGCGCGATGCTGAAGCCGAAATGCATGCGGCTAAACCTAGCCTCAACGCCTCCGCCGACGGTATCGTGCGCACCAGCCTATGCGCACAAGTCCGCGATGGTCATTTGTATCTATTCCTGCCGCCGCTAGCCGAGCTACCTGCGTTCATTGAGCTGATGGCCGCCATTGAAGCCACTGCAAAAATCCTCAAGCAGCCGGTGATTTTAGAAGGCTATGAGCCGCCAAAAGACCCGCGCCTAGAGCGCTTTTCAGTGACGCCAGACCCTGGCGTGATCGAAGTCAATATTCACCCAGCCACAAGTTGGGCGGAGACAGTCGAGCGCACACAATTTCTCTATCAAGCCGCGCATGAGTGCCATTTAAGTCCTGAAAAATTCATGGTCGATGGCCGCCACACCGGCACCGGCGGTGGCAATCACACCGTGCTTGGTGGTGCCACGCCCGTCGATTCGCCATTTTTGCGGCGACCAGATTTGCTGCGTAGTTTGGTCAGCTTTTGGCATAACCACCCGTCGCTGTCATATTTGTTTTCAGGACTGTTTATTGGCCCAACCTCACAGGCACCACGCATTGATGAGGCGCGCCAAGATGCACTCTATGAACTGGAAACTGCGTTTGCGCAATTTCCACCAGCTGGCGAAAGTTGTCCGCCATGGCTAGTCGATCGTCTGCTTCGGCATTTGCTCGTCGATGCCACTGGCAATACGCATCGCGCTGAGTTTTGCATAGACAAACTGTATTCGCCCGATAGCAGCACTGGACGTCTCGGCCTGCTCGAATTACGCGGCTTTGACATGCCACCACATGTGGACATGTCGTTGGCGCAACAGGTCTTATTGCGCGCACTGGTCGCGCATTTCTGGCAAACGCCGTATGCGCCTGAGCGACTCGCACGTTGGGGCACGACGCTGCATGATCGCTTCATGTTGCGCCACGAAGTCGAGCAAGACTTCCACGACGTCTTAAGTATTTTGAAAGATGCCGGCTATGCCGTCTCACCCGACTGGTATCGCGCGCAGTTCAATTTCCGCTTCCCGCACTATGGTGACTTGGACATCAAGGGCATGCACATGGAGCTAAACCAAGCGCTTGAGCCCTGGCATGTACTCGGCGAAGAAGCTGGCGCCGGTGGCACTGTGCGCTATGTCGACTCTTCGGTAGAGCGTGTTGAGGTGAAAATCAGTGGCATGGCGCCCGATCGCTATACCGTCACCTGCAATGGTGTTGCGCTGCCACTCCGGCAAACCGACGTCGCTGGCGAATACATTGCCGCCGTACGTTATCGTGCGTGGCAACCGAGCAACTGCCTACACCCGACCATCGGTGTGCATGCACCACTGACCTTCGACATTATCGACACTTGGCA